>NZ_JAFZKX010000110.1 GCF_017551775.1 Fibrobacter sp.
CGAATACGACAACTACAAGGCTGCCGTTTCCAAGGCTCCGAACGGCTCTTCGGGCGACTACCCGTGGGCAAAGTTCAAGCAGGGTGGCTGGGGCAAGACTGTTGACCAGGAAACCGTCCTCCAGTCTACTGCCGCCATCAAGCTGAAGTTCGAAGGCACCGCCGGTACTTCCGGTGACTTCAACATCAGGCAGGTCGGTTCTCTCGGCAAGTGCAGTAGCTGCGGTAGCGCATGCGGTATCGGGGACGTCAAGACTGTTGTCGCTTCTTCCGTCAAGGCTCAACTCTCTGACCGCGTCCTCCACTTCCATGGCATCTCTTCTGCCAAGGCCGAAGTGACTAACCTTCAGGGCGAAGTCGTGAAGTCCGCCATCGTCAGTTCCACCATGGATCTCTCCGGCCTCGACGCTGGCATCTACATGGTCCGCATCGCTGGCAAGAACGTGAACTTCGCTCAGAAGATTGTTCTCAAGTAATAATCTGCTGATTGTAGAAATTCGGCATCCCGGTCTTTGAACCGGGATGTTTTTTGTATGTAAAATAAAATTTCTTTTCGCAATAAATGAATGTATATTCTTGCTAGGGAAAAATCTTTTTTTTTAAGGGGAGGTTCATTATGAACAAACGAAGAGCACTTGGCGTTTTTGCCTGTGCAGCCACGGCGGCTTTTGCCGCAGGCAATGTTTCCAATGTACTTTATTGGAATGGTGCAACAGATACCGAAAGTAGGGTTGAGACGGGTTCACCCAATCCTCATGCCGGCTATTGGTATGAATACAATGATTCAAATGACGGCGGAACGTCTAAATTTACATTCCCGTCAGATGTTGAAGAGAATGCCTACGGCAATTTCTTCGGCCCGCTTGTCGAGGCGTATGGGGGTGTCAAGGCCCATGTGGAGCTTGGTGAGGGTTACGATTATCCGTATGCCGGCCTTGGCTTCAACATCTGGAACGAAGAGCAGGATGGCGCGGACATTTCGTCTTGGGGCGGAATCGTGATTGGATATGAATCCACTCTTAGTTTCTCTGCCGAGCTCCAGGTCGAAAATGATAAGCTCGTGACCGAATACGACAATTTCAAGGCGCGACTTCCCAAGGCGCCTTCCGGTACTGAATATAGGCTTGATTGGTCAAAGTTCAAACAGGGTGGCTGGGGCAAGACTGCGCGTTTGAATTACGTTCTTGGTCACACCGCTGCTGTCAGGCTGGTGTTTGAAGGGAGCCCCGGCACGAGTGGCGACTTCCGTATAACCAGCATCAGGTCTATCAGGGGGAATGTCGATACGGTGATTACTCCGCGGCCCGATACAACTGTCATTGTGCCCGATACGACGGTTACTCCGCCCGATACGGGTTCCCATGTGGCGACTCGGTCCTCCGATACGCTCTATTGGGATGGCACTGTCGATACCGAAGGCAGGGTCTACACGGGTTCTGAAGATTTGACGGCCGGCTACTGGTACGGATTTGGCGATGCTAATGAATTTGGTTCTAGTTACTGGAGCCGAAATGACTCGTCCAAAATTACATACCCGTCGGATGTCGAAGAGAATGTCTACGGCAATTTCTTCGGACCGCTTATCGAGGCGTATGGCGGCATCAAGGGTAGTGTGATGCTTGGTGACGGCTATGACTATCCGTATGTCGGTGTCGGTTTCAACATCTGGAGCGAAAACCAGGAAGGCGTGGATATTTCGTCCTGGGGCGGCATCGCTCTTAAATATGAATCCACCCTCGGTTTTAGCGTAGAACTCGCGGTTGAAGATGAAAAGAACTATGTCCAATACGACAATTATATGGCGTCTATTCGCAAGTCTCCTACCGCTAGCGAAATTGTGCTTCCTTGGTCTAAGTTCAAGCAGGGAGGCTGGGGCACGGAAGTTAATAGGGATTCTGTCCTTGCCCGCGTGGCTGGTGTCAGGATCCGATTTGAAGGCACCGCTGGCACTTCTGGCGATTTCCGTATCATCGGCATCAGGTCGTTAGGGAAAGGTGCGGTTGTTCCGCCTGCTCCCGATACGACTGTCCATCCTGATCCTCACGTGACGGCACGCGTTTCCAATACGCTTTATTGGGATGGTGCTGTCGATACCGAAGGTCGTGTAGCAACTGGTTCGGGTGAATTGACTGCCGGTTACTGGTACGATTTCAGCGATTCTGAAGAAAATAATACTGTTTACTGTTACACACCTGACGGCACGTCCAAAATTACATACCCGTCGGATGTCCATGAGAATGTCTACGGCAATTTCTTCGGCCCGCTCGTTGAGGCGTATGGCGGTGTCAAGGGCCATGTGGCGCTTGGTGAAGGCTGTGATTATCCGCATGCCGGTGTCGGCTTCAATATCTGGAGCGAAAACCAGGAAGGCGTGAATGTTTCGTCTTGGGGCGGCCTTGTGGTTAAATATGAATCCACCCTCGGTTTTAACCTAGAACTCGCGGTTGAAGATGAAAAGGAGTATGTCGATTACGACAATTACATGGCGTATCTTCCCAAGTCTCCTGCCGTTAGCGAAATTGTGCTTCCTTGGTCTAAGTTCAAGCAGGGAGGCTGGGGCACGTTGGTTGATAGGGATTCTGCCCTTGCTCGCATAGCTGCTGTCAGGTTCAGATTTGAAGGCACCGCAGGCACTTCTGGCGATTTCCGTATCATCAGCGTCAGGGCGATTGGGGGAGGAACGGTTGTTCCGCCGGCACCCGATACGACTATCCATGTGTCGTCTTTGACTTCCTATGAGCTTTATTGGGATGGCACTGTTGATACCGAAGGCCGCGTGGAAACCGGTTCTGAAGAAAGGACCTCTGGTTACTGGTACGAATACGACGATGCAAATGACGGTGGTTCGTCCAAGATGATTTGGCCTTCCGATGTCGAAGAGAATGCTTACGGCAATTTCTTTGGCCCGCTTGTCGAAACGTATAACGGTGTCAAGGGTAGTGTGGTGCTCGGTGAAGGCTATGACTATCCGTATGCCGGTGTCGGCTTCAATATCTGGAGCGAAAACCAGGAAGGCGTGGATATCTCGTCTTGGGAAGGCATCGTGATTAAGTATGAATCCACCATAGGATTCCAAGTTGAACTTGGTGTCGAAAACCCAAGGGATATGACCGAATATGACGAATTCAAGGCTTATCTTCCCAAGTCTCCTACCGTTAGCGAAATTGTGCTTCCCTGGTCTAAGTTCAAGCAGGGTGGCTGGGGCAAGATTGCTGATATAAACAGTGTCCTTGGCAATACCGCTACGATCAGGTTCAAATTTGAAGGCACCGCTGGCACTTCTGGCAGTTTCCGCATCATTAGCGTCAGGTCGATTAAGAATGGTCCTAGCACGATTATCCCGCCCACACCGGTGAAGGAATTCGTTTCCAAGGGACTTTACTGGGATGGCGCGAAGGATGAACTGGGCAGGGTCAATACGGGCTCGAACACTGTGACTTACGGTTACTGGTACGAAGAGACCGACGAAAACGAGCATGGTCATTCCAAGTTCGTATGGCCGGCTAATGTCCATGAAAACGTGTACGGCAACTTCTTCGGACCGCTCGTCGAGACCTATCATGGCATCAAGGGCCGTGTGAAGCTGAATCGTGGTGCTCGTAATCCGTATGCAAGCCTCGGCTTCAACGTATGGAGCGAAAACCAGGAAGGTACGGATGTATCTGCTTGGGGTGGCATCGTGATCGAATATGAATCCACTGTCGATTTCTCTGTGGAACTCGTAACCGATGGCAACAAGAAGGACTCCTACTACGGTACCTATGCGGCGTCTGCTCCCAAGTCGTCCCGCCATCATACCCGTCAGTTGGTGCTTCCCTGGTCGAAGTTCAAGCGTTCTACTGGTTGGAACCGCTCGGTTGATAAGACTTCCGCCCTTAAGCACATCGCGGCAATTAAGATCAAGTTCGAAGGCCGTGCGGGCACCGTTGGCGATTTCCGCATAACCAAGATCAGGTCGATCAACAATAGCAGCGCTGTTGCCTTTAACAAGCCGGAACAACACGATATCGCATCTGTAAAGACCGTGGCCAGCCCGAAGGCGAATGCGGATATTACCCTTTCTGACCGCACGCTCTCGCTCCAGGGCATCACTGCCGGCAAGGTCGAGGTGAGAGACCTTAAGGGACATGTCGTGAAGTCTGTTGATGCAGGCTCCGCCGTGGATCTTTCCAGCCTCAAGGCCGGTGTCTACATGGTCCGCGTTGTTGGTCCGGGAATCGGGCTTGCAAAGAAGATTGTGTTGAAATAATCGGGTGATTTCGTTCACATATAGGCCCCGGGATGCGCTCTCGGGGCTTTTTTTTTGTTTATCTTGTAGATAAATCGCGAATAGTAAAGTATATTATGGGGTAAATAGATGAGGACTTTTGAAATGAAGAAAAAACTGGTTTTTTCGGCTCTGACAATCGGTGCCGCAATGTTGTTTTCTGCCTGTGACGAGGAAGGTCCCGTTACTCCGGAACCGGTGCCCCCTCCGGCGAGCAGCGCGACGCTCCCGGTTTCATCTTCGTCCGTTTCCGGCCCTGGAGTAGTGCAGATGCCTTACGGCCTTCTTCCTACTACGGCGAACGTTACTGCTACTGGGGAATGGTATACCGCATGGAAGACTACCTACTATAGGACTTACCAGCAAGAGGCTGCGCTTTATCCGGTGTTGGCGATGGACTGGACTTCTGTTTTCGGTACCTATGTCGCCGCAGGCATGTATCCTGCACGCATTATTTGGGATACCCAGAGCGACTCCTTCTGCGTTATCGACGAAAGTAACGACAACTACAAGAAGCGCGGTTGCACCGTGTCCGAGGCTATCGGTTACGGCATGTTGATTACGTTCTTTGCTAATGACATGGACGCCTTCAACTCCCTGTGGTACTACAGCAAGGGCTTCCGCGAATACCAGGGCGGCCCGAATCTGACCCCGTGGAAGATGGGTACGTATTCCTTTGAATCCCTCGTCATGCCTTCCAACGCCTCTTCGGCGACGGATGCTGACCTGGACATCGCGACTGCCTTGATTCTCGCCTATTACAAGACGGGAAACACCCTGTACCTGAACGACGCCCTCCTGATTGCCGGTGCCATTTGGGACAACGAAATCAGCCCGTCGTTGTTGATCTATTCCGGAAACATGGCTACGTGGAAAAAGGACGGAAGCGCCTACAACCCGAGCTACTTCTCACCGATCGCGCTTAAGCTGTTTGCCCTTATCGACAACACCCATGACTGGACTGGCGTGCTGAACACGATGTACACCTATATGGCGGGCGTGCAGGCGAAGGGCCCCGGACTTCTCCCGGACTGGAGCGATGCAAACGGCAACGCTGTCGACCCGAAGAACGGTTCCGCGACGAACACCTATTACAGGTTCTTCCACGAGGCCGTGCGCGTGCCGTGGCGTATCGCATGGGATTACTACTGGACGCAGGATCCGCGAGCCGTACAGCTGCTTATGGGCATGAACACCTTTATCTCGGGCAAGACGAATGGCAACCCGAGCAAGCTCACTTCAGAAGCCGGTACGCATATCTATTCTGCGGTAGCGGGTAAGGCCGACAGTACGCTCAAGAAGGAAAACCTGCAGCCGCACTTCCATGGCGCATGGTGCCTTACGGGTATGGGCGTGAACCAGGCGTGGATTGACGGCTGTACGACAGAATTCAACGCGAGGACGATTTCTGGCTTCAGCTACTTCCCGCACATCCTCATGACGATGTTCAGTGAGCTGCTGAACGGCTTCTTCATCAAGCCCGCGCTGCTCCCGCTGTAATCCTGGCGCATCATGCCGCGGTTGCATGGCTGCGCAATATGGTACGTCATGCCGCCGCCGGGCTTTGCCCGGCAAGGGCATCCACTGGCTTTTTAACGTCCTGCAACCTCGCAGGGCGTTTTTTTGTATATGGGCTTTGCGCAGCGCCCCCTCGCCGGCAAGCTCAACCCCAGATTGATATCTGGGGCTTCGCTTTTGCCGCGCGAAGTCCTTGCCTGCGACTCTCGGCTTTTGTACATGGGCTTTGCATACGCAAAGCCATGGTTTGGCGCCTCGGTCGCATGTGGGTAAAGAAAGCTCGGGGGCGAAAAAGAGATTGCATTGGCGTAAGTCAGCGCCCCCTCGCCGGCAAGCTCAACCCCAGATTGATATCTGGGGCTTCGCTTTTGCCGCACGAAGTCCTTGCCTGCGACTCTCGGCTTTTGTACATTTTGTACATATGGAAAATGATTCTTTGAATATGGATGCGGCGCAGGATAGCGCTGCAATCGGCGTGCAGGATTCTGCCGCAAACGCTGTGCCGGACTCCGCTCAGGCATCGCAGATAAGCATGCCCACTCCCGAACAGCTGGGCATTTCGGTGAAGGCCGGTCCCGAAGGCGGGATGCCCACGGTGACCGTGGGCGATACGTTCGATTTCCCGATCACGGTGAGTTGGAGCGTGCAGGGTAGCGCGCTCTTGGTGGTGCCTACGGGTTCCGCGAACGCGAAGGGCCTCACGCAGGTGGCCATGTCTCAGGAATCGGCGCGCTCCGTGAAAGACGGCAAGGAAATCGCCTCGATTACGTTTACCTACAAGATTGCGGCGCAGGATACGGGAAACCTGCATATACCCGCCATGCGGTTTGAAATCCCGACGCAAATGGGGCAGCCGCTCGATTTGCGGAGCGAGAGCGTGGATGTGCGTGTGAATGAACCCTTTAACCCGCTTCCGCTCGTGGTTGGCCTGGTTGTGGCCGTTTGCGTGCTTTTAGCGGGCCTGTGGCGCGCCCGCCGCCGTGCAGCGGCTCGTGCAGCCGCCGCCTCCAAAAATGCCGCCGAGAACGCCCTGCGCGAACGCATGATGGTCCTGAAACAGCGCGTGAATTCCGCAGACAGCCGCGAGTGGCTTTTGGAACTGGAAAGTATTTGCAAGGAATACGTTGCCGAAAAATTCGGGATTGCCGGTGAGGGTGCCGGAGATGCCTCCGCCGCCTCCGCTGTGAACCTGGACGCGATGGTTAAGGATGGCAAACTCGAAGGCTGGGAATCGCTGGTCGAAGAATTCGCGCACGCCCGCTACGGCGGCGGCAAGCGCGACGGGTTCGAAAATCGCGAAACCTGGAAGGGCGCCATGAAGCTCATGGGCGTATCCGAAGAAGAATAATCGGGTCCATGAATATCATCCGGGTTACCAAAGAGAGCGAGCGTGCGGGTGCGTATTACGTGCGCATCCAGGCGATGATGCGCAAGCACCAGATCCCGCTCGATGCCGAAATCGACGCGAAGGATGGCGCGGACTGCAACTATGTCCTCGCTCTCGACGATATTTACCCGGTGGCCACATGCCGCTGGTTCGGCATAGACGGCGAATCTGCGGAAGTCGGGCGCGTCGTCGTATTGCCGGAATACCGGGGGCAGCACCTGGGCCGTTCCGTAGTCGCCGAAGCCGAAAAGTGGATGCGCGAAAAGGGCTTCAAAAAAGCCGTAATCTCCAGCCGCGAAGGGGTCGAGAATTTCTACAAAAAAATGGGTTACCGCTTCGAAGAGACCGGTAAACCGCATCATGACACGTTCCAGTGCGTGTACATGGAAAAATCCCTCTAAATTGCCCTTCAGGGCGGAAAAAGGCCTTTTTTTCAATGGTCGTGTATGCAAATTAAATGTTTTTAATAACAAATTGCGTTAAATGTATTGCAAATAAGGTAAACTTTTGTTACCTTTCCCGCAAAAAAAACACATAAACTGCAATTCAAGGGGATTTTTATGAAAAAAATTCTATTAGTGTTGGCTGCGTCGTTGCTCGCGACGTATGCGATGGCGTCTGACTGGGTCCCGGGAGTGGAGGTTCTGACCGGTCATGAACAATACGAGAATAGAATCTTTGCCGATGCGCGCATGGGGGACGATATTGAACCGATTGTCGTGCGTTACACCAATGTTAGGCATCATGAGGAATATGGCTTTGAAGATATTGGCTTGACTGTGCAATGGAATAGGGATACTTGCACGATTTTCGGAAAGCTTAAAAAAAATTTGGATAATCGTAGAAAAGAAGCCGTCATTTTGTTACAGGGACCTAGTGTGACGGATACGGTCACAAGTATCATTACACTATTCTTGACGCCGGCAGGAGAACCGTACGCTAGGCTAGTTTCTGACAATATGGACCAGAGAATGGTCGTCGGTCGAGAAATCGAACCGATATATATTGAATATGGCAACGTCGCGCAGGTTATGCATCACACGGTCCCGTACGGACTCAATGTGGACGACAATCGGGATAAAGGATTAATCACAATCTCTGGAACCCTCCATGCATCGAATTGGCCTCACACGAGGAATTATGGGATTCGCATGCTCACGTGGGAATACGATACGCTTGATGTTTCGGGTAGAGCCTTTATATTTGCGAATAACGATTCCACTGACCTGAGAATTGCAAAAAATGATTCGCAACATGTGGTTGTGGGTGACACCCTGGATATGGTCGAGTTCTTCTTCAACAATATGGTGGGAGAACCTGAAATCCTCTCTCCCATAATTGAACGTTATTATTTGCACGTCGATCGCGAACGTGGGAGCATGTCTCTTCTCGTACTAACCAAGCCCGATCTGGATTATGGGGCCTATGAGATTAAGGTCATTGCCAGGGGCGAAAACAATAACGACACGGCGAGGGTGACAGTTTTCATGAGAGGTCCGCTGGTGCCTACTGAGATTTCCATGACTTCTGATAATGGCGATCAGCATCTAACTGCCGGTGAATCTATCAAGACGATGTATTTCAATACCAAGAACGCAGAAAGGGTGATTGTGGATGGTTTCCCGGGAACGGCCAATGTGAAAATTCAGGACGGCGTGGTGACTTTCAATGGAACCGTTGACCGCTCCGCCAATGGAAGGTACGCTGTCAGGGTTATTGCTGACGGCCCGGATATTGACGATACCGTCACGGTGTTTGTCACTGCAGATCCGTTGCCCATGATATTTGAACATGTCAGCGGTCCGGAAAGGCAGATGGTTATGCCCGGCGGTACTGTTGAACCTCTTGTGTTCCGCTATGACAACATTGCCTGGAACATTATTGAGAGTGATGGCCTCGGACTTGACGTTTCGATCGATACGGTGAATAATCTTCTCACGCTTTACGGCAATGCGAACCTCGATATTCCGTACGGGGAATACACCTATACCATCAACGTCGTAGGGTATGATTCCACCAGGGCGAGTTTCGTCGCAAAATACGATCTCGTAGAATCGCTGCCGTCCAGCTCCAGCGTGGAGTCCTCGTCCAGCGTAGCGTCTTCTTCCAGCGTGGAGGAATCTAGCTCTAGCATTGTGGCTTCCAGCTCCAGCATAGTGCCGTCCAGCTCTAGCGTCGTACCGCCGTCGAGCTCTAGCGAGAAGTCTTCCTCCAGCTCCGCAAAGTCCAGCAGCAGCGAGAAGTCTTCTTCCAGTTCTGCCAAGTCCAGCAGTTCCTCTGCAAAGTCCTCTTCTAGCAAGGCCAAGTCCAGTTCTAGCGAAAAGGGCGATGCAATTGTCGCTGCCGCTCTCCCGAACTTTGGGCTCGGCTACGTGAACAACGAACTGACGGTGACCTTGCCGAAGGCTTCGATGGTGCGCGTGCAGGTGTTCGACCTGATGGGCCACCGTGTAGAATCGTTCTCCGAATCGGTGAGCGCAACCAGGAGCTTTAGCCTTGCGCATCTGAACAAGGGTAGCTATGTGGTGCGTGTCGAAAGCGGCCGCATGGCACGCTCTGCAAAAATTGTGGTGAAGTAATCCGCTACTTTAGTGGATGTCCATCTTTGAAAAAAGATTCAGGACGGCGACACCAGAAACAATCAAAATGAGCCCTACGATGGCTCCGAGATCCGGCATCTGCTTGAAGAAGCAGATGCCGCTTATCGTTATGAGGGCGACGCCCAATGCCGACCAGGTGGCATACGCGATGCCGATGGGAACGGTGCGCAGGCTGAGGCTCAGCAGGTAGAGCGATACTACATAGCAGAGTATCGAAAAGATGGAAGGAACGATTTTCGTGAACTGCTCCGACATCTTGAGAAGTGTGGTGCCGGCAGTTTCTGTGATGATGGCTAGAAATAGAAAAAAGTAATTGAGCATGGAATTAATATACAAATTAATTTCTATATTGAAGAATATGCCGAGTTCACAAAAATTCAGAGACCATGTAGTGGAACAGTTCAAGGGAGAGCTCCGCGTGACCACCCGCAAGATGATGGGCGAGTACATCCTTTACGCCGACGGAAAAGTCTTCGGCGGAATTTATGACGACCGCTTGTTGGTGAAGCCCGTGCCCGCGGCATTGAAAATGCTCCCAGGTGCGAAAAAGCAGCTGCCCTATGAGGGCGCGAAGCCCATGCTCCGCATTACCGCAGAGCAGATAGAAGACAGCGCTTTCCTCGTGCAACTCCTGGACGCCATGCTTCCGGAAGTCCCTGCACCGAAGAAGAAATAATCTTTTTGTCACCTCGAACCTATTTCGCAATTGTCACCCTGGAGCAAGCGTAGCGCCGCGATAGGGTCCATTGGGCGGCATCGTTTTAAATCCCGATGAACGTACGGGATCAGCAGATGTTCGGTGTTCCATTTTGTGCAAAATAAGATATCTTCATGAATATGGAGATGTTTAGGGGGCTGGTTATGTTTTCGCCGAAACTGACATTGAGGGTTGTTCTGGTATGCGTGGGCATGCTGGTTTTCCCGGCGTGGGCGGGTTCCTCGAAAGCATCTAGCGAAGATGAAGCGCCTACCATGTTGGAAGTGGTTTTTGGCCTTGTTGATTGGGCAATCTCTTGCGACAAGGACGATACGCAATGCCAGCAGAGGAAGGCGGCCGACGAAAAACGGGCTGGCGAGGCGAGAGAGCGCGAACTCAAGGAGAAAAAGAAAAAGTGGAACGAGAAAAACCGGAGCTACAAGGACTATTATTTGGGATTGTCCTTGACGGCGCCGTTTGTTGCCGAAGATAGCGAGGTGATGTTCGGTCTGGAACTTGTTACGGGTCTAGTTTTCCGGTTTGGCGAATTTTACGCATCGATGGGCGGGGGCGCGAATGCGTCGATGGGTTTCTTCAATGGGGAGTTGTTCTACAGGCCTCCGATAGACATGAACGGCATCTGGAAAATTGCGCCTGAAATCGGTATTGGTTTGACATCCTATGAACCGTTCGATAGCGAAGATCGTGTTGAACCCCTGTACCATTATTCAGTGGGAGTGCGCTACGAGCATACGTTGCAGAGCAGGAAAAACATTATCGAAGACGAGGACGTGCTGATTAACGGCGTGAGCGTTGGCTGCGCCGTGTGGATGAACTATGCCGATTTTGCGGGCGTCAAGTGCGATGTCCGCTTCGGGCTGTATTTGTGATTCGCTTGATTTAAAGTTCCCACCAGGGGACTGCCCACACGTTTTCTGATAACTTGTATGGAACAGGAGTGTTGCAGGCGACTATTCCCATGGCGATGTTCTCTTTAGGGAAAGAGTCCTTGAAAGATGCGAAACCTTTTGCATCTTTCTTGGCTGGGTGTGAATCCAGTTTAATTTCTAGGGGGAATAGTTTCCCGTTGTATTCTAAAATCAAATCGACTTCGGCTCCTGCGTAGGTCCTGTAATGGTATAGCATTGGCCTTGCGCTCCAGGCGTTGATACGCTTGATGACTTCCATCACGACAAAGCTTTCAAAAATATGGCCGTACAACGGGTGAGACATTAGAACTTCAGGTGAGTAGATTCCTTGCAGCTGGCAAAGGAAACCCGTATCCACAAAGTAACCCTTGCTTTTGCCCGAAATTTTCTTGATGGGGTTCCTGTTGAAGGGCGGTATAGAAACCCACTGGTATGTCGCTTCGCAGATGTTTTTCCAGCGGAGAGCAGTCGTCCTGTCGATTCCGAGGTCGCGCCCCAGTTCGCTTTCGTTTACCTCCTGTGCCGAAAGTGCCGAAAGCAGCCGTACGAATCGGGAGAACAAGGTCAGATTTGAAATTTCGGCTATGGTACGGACGTCGCGCTCGATATAGGTGCGCATGTAGCCCGTGAAATAATCGGGGATGAGCGAGTCGGGCATGTCAAGGATGCCTGGCATTCCGCCTCGCCAAAGAAGTTTCGCTAACGCAGGGACTGATCCGTCACCAAAGTTGGAAAAATTGTCTGCCCCATCTTGCAACCATGCTTCCAATACGCCGCGTTCCTGTTTCTGGAACAATTCTTTATAGCAAAGCGGGTAGAGGTCGAGAACGGCGACTCGCCCCGCCATGGATTCAGCTGCGCCGCGGAGAACATTCAGGTTTTGCGAAGCGCTCAGGTAGAACATGGATTTGCGGGAATCGCTTGTATCGACAAATCGCTTGAGGGAGGCGAGCACTTGTGGAACATATTGCACTTCGTCCAAAAATCCGGGAATGGGCATCTGCCGCAAGAATAGATCCGGGTCGGCTTTTGCCCCGCGGATGTCTTCCACGGGGTCGAACGTGACCATGGACTCGCTTGGGACGAGTTCCTTGATAAGGGTCGTCTTGCCGACTTGCCTTGCGCCTGTCAGCAGTACGCAAGGAAAGTACTTGAATACGTTTTCGAGTCGGTTCTGGATGAAACGGTGCAGCATGTAGCCTCCATTTTTATGGATAATATGCATAAAATTATAGGTAAAATCAATATTTATCTATAAAAATATGGATTACTTCCATAAAATTAAAGGTAATTGCGTTTTCCGGGCTTTATTAAAAGGTGGTATTGTACCACCTTTTGGGCTGTTTCTTCTTTGAATATGTTTCTAAAATCTGTGTCTAGACACACTTTTTAGAAGTAAAATGAGGACTTTAATGTTTTTATCTTTGCTCAAGGAAGATATTCTGGGGTAAAATGCGCAAGATTCTTTTGTTGGCTGCGATGATGCTTGTGATGGCGGGGTGTTCCGGTCATCCTCCTTCCGCTGCTGCTTTTATGAGTATGAAGGAAAATGGGGCCTCCATTGTAGTTGGCGCTACGGCAAGAGTTGGTGATAATCATGAAGAGGGAAGGGTTGGAGATTATCATCATGGAGAGGGATATTGGAATTTCGATTTTTCAATGTTGGGTAGATTTGTTGATTTGCTAATTACTGGGATTGCGTTCGAAAATTATACGCCTAGAGGTATTTTTGGGGCGCATAGCCGATATGTCGGATTTCAAGGATGGGGAGGCGTGTCGATACATGCTGTTGATTATGAAAATAATCCGGTTTTTGGTGGGATGATGCTTATGGAAGAGTATCCCGTAAACGAATACCTTAGAGTTGGTCTAAGTGAATATGTTTCTCGTAATGCATATAGTATGAAAGATTTGTCTGATTTTCTGCCTGCTGCATGTTCCGGTTTTTATGGTGAAATCGGCGCAGGTGTTTATATGACATTTAGAAATTTGTCGTTGGAATTTCGATATGGCCGCGAACTTGAAAACCCGAATAATCGATTTTATTTTACGCTGAATTATCAATTCCAAATTATACGTATACGGGAAAAAAAGGAAAAATAACGGCGTCAGGGATTGAAAGATAAAATGCTTGGATTCCTGGGGGTAGAACCTTTTCGATTTTTTTACGGGAAAAGGTGGCTTATGCTCAGTTCAAGAATTGCCGCGAATGCGAGCAGGGTTATCCCGTACTTGGGTCGGAGTTTTTTGATTATGGGGAAAAAAGTGTTGATGATGTATAGGGTGGATGAAATGAAGAAGCCGGTGGCAATAAGATATGCGGGCAATCCGGCACCGGAGTATAACAGGCCGTTGTAATTGCCGCTGAAAAATATTTCCAGAGAATAGAAGAAAAAGAATGAGGCTATGCTTAGGGCTATCTTGAAGTGCTTGAGCCAATAGCTGGGAGTGTCGTTGCCTGATGAACTGTCGTCTCTCCAAATGTAAACTTTGAAGAAGGGAATGTAGGTCGAATACCAAAGGAAAATTCCGATTGCAGGGAGGTATTTGGCGAAGGACAAAAGCGGTCGTATTTTAATGTTCGAAATGAGCGAAGGATTGCGGACGATTTCGTCCATTAAGCAGCGACCTCCATGCCCTGATCCGAAGAGAAGCATGATAATGCAGAATACAAATGTGGCGGCGATGAGCAAAAGGAAGCCGATTAGCCCGGTTTTGTCGAAAGGATTTTCGATTCTTCTTTTTTCCTCTTCTCGTTCCCTGGCGTTTCTGATTCTCCGTTCGCGGTCTTCAAGCGCCTCGATGCGGGCCTTGACGATGTTTTGACGCTCGGGCGAGGGGTCTTTTTTGACGGCGTTGCGTTCTCGGTAAAGCATGGCAAGAGGCTTCTTGCGGATTTCGGCCTCGTAAATGCGGAGTTCTTTTTCGGTAAAAGATTTCATTTGTTGTCAATATATAAAAATGCTTGATTGTGCGGAATCGGGGCGTTGCGGGGTGTCCCCGCAGTGGGGGTACTGGAAGACCCGGCCCTTCGGCAGTGCTTCGACAAGCTCAGCATACCAGCTCAGGGACCTTGGCCGGGGCTGAAAGTAGGGGGAGGCCTCCCCCTTTTATATAATTCTGCCTACTTTCTACAGTCTATTTTGGGCGGACTTGCTTTTTTTTCGGCAAATTTTGTATTTTAATGTCCGTAAAAAATTTTAGAGGTACTCACATGGATATTCAAGAACTTTCGGAAAAGGTGCGTCAGCAGAGCGCATTCTGCATGAACTTGCTGCGTGAAGTGGAAGGAACAGTTATTGGTCAGAAGGCTCTGGTCGAAAGCATTCTGACGGGCATTTTGGCCGACGGTCACGTGCTGCTGGAAGGCCTTCCGGGTCTTGCCAAGACGACTGCGGTGAAGGCTTTTGCCGATGCCGTTTCGCTCGACTTTAAGCGCATCCAGTTTACGCCCGATTTGCTCCCGGCCGACTTGCTGGGTACCACGATTTACAACTCGAAGGAAGCGAAGTTCGAGACCCGCAAGGGCCCGCTCTTCACGAACCTCGTGCTCGCCGATGAAATCAACCGTGCTCCGTCGAAGGTGCAGAGCGCCCTCCTCGAAGCCATGCAGGAACGCCACATCACCATCGGTGACGAGACGTTCAAGCTCGACGAACCGTTCCTGGTGCTTGCTACGCAGAACCCGATTGAGCAGGAAGGTACGTATCCGCTGCCCGAAGCTCAGGTGGACCGTTTCCTGTTGAAGGTGAAGGTCAGCTACCCGAACAAGGCCGACGAAATGAAGATTCTCGATGCCGTTGCCGGTGCGGGCCTCCGTCAGCCGCAGGCTGTCGCCACGAAGGAAGACATTCTCGCCGCCCGCCAGCTGGTGAAGCAGGTGTACGTGGACGAACGTGTGCGCGAATACATCGTGAACCTCGTGCTCGCCACCCGCGATCCGGGTAGCATCAAGCGCAGCGACTTGGTCGGCTTCGTGGAAGTCGGTGCTTCTCCGCGTGCCTCTATCGGCCTCGCCCAGGCGGCAAAGGCCCATGCGTTCATTCAGGGCCGTGCCTACGTGACGCCGGAAGACGTGAAGGCCGTCGCGATGGAAGTACTCCGTCACCGCATCATTCTCAGCTACGAGGCCGAAGCGGAAGAAGTCTCCGCCGAAACCGTGGTGCAGAAGATTTTGGATTCTGTAGAGGTTCCTTAGTGAGCTATCAGATAAAGGGCGTTGCGGTCGTATAAAACGTTGCGCCTTAGTGTCATCCTGGCTGTTTGTCGACAGCCAGTTTTTTTATACCCCGCGCATGTCCGGATTCCAAACAATCTTGTGCATTTGCACCTGGAACCGGGCGTTGTTTTCGGTCATGGCCCTGCTGCCGAGCATCCATTCGACGATGCGCTCGTAGGGAAGGGTTCCGAAAACCGGAGAAATGAAGATGTGCGGCATTGCGTTTGCGACCTTGCTTTGCGAGAGCCGAACCACTACGGATTCAGCCTCCTCGAGATCTTCGATGCTCCCGACGACGAACTTGAGCGCATCCTGCGCGCCGAGCGTTTCGATGTTTTCCATCTTCATCTTCGAGGACATGCCGCTACTTTTGCATTTCCAGTCCATCGTGTAGAACAGGCCGGGCAGTTGCCACTTGCAAGGGACGGTTCCGTTCGTCTCGACATTCACGAGGAATCCGGACTTGCTCAGCCTGGCGAGCAGCTCGTCGACATCCTGGTGCAACAGCGGTTCGCCGCCCGTCAATGTAACGCTGTTTACGCTGGAACCGTCACGGTACGATTCTACTGCGGCGATAACCTCGTCAACGCTCATCGTCTTGTAATCGTCGCCTTCAACCGCATACATGGAATCGCAATAACTGCAGCGCAGGTTGCATCCGTGAAGCCTTACGAAAACGGCGGCAAGGCCCGTGCGCAGTCCTTCGCCTTCGATGCTCTTGAAAATTTCGGAGACTTTCATTTTTCGTATTCGACGGTGTTGCCTTCGCTTTCCTGGATTTGCACCTTGTAGCAGTGCGGCACGCGGTCGCAAATCCAGCGCGCGATGTTTTCGGCGGTGGGGTTGACGTCAATTACGTCGTTTAGGAACTGATGGTCCAGCTTGCCGTGAACCAGTTCTTTGATGCTCGAAAAGTCTACTACCATGCCGTTCTCGTCGAGCGTTTCGGACTGGCAATATACGGTGATAATCCAGTTGTGGCCATGCAGGCCGCGGCACTTGCTTTCGTACGGGAGCGAGAGCATGTGCGCTCCCGAAATTTCCATGCGCTTGATAACCTTGTACATGATTACGCTCCGTATTTCGTGGTGTCGGTGATGCCCGCTTCGGCGAGGGCCGCCTTGCGTTCGATGCATGTGGCGCATTTGCCGCAGTGGATTTCTTCGCCCTTGTAGCAAGACCAGGTTTCGCTGTAATCAATGCCGAGCGTTTTGCCGCGGCGGGCGATATCCGCCTTCGAAATTTCGGTGTAGGGGGCGTCGATGATGATGCCCGCGTAAGTGCCGGCCGCAATCGCGTTCGACATGTGGTCTACAAAAGACTTGCGGCAATCGGGATACACTTCGTGATCGCCGAAATGGTTCGCCATCATTACCTTGGTGAGCCCCTTGCTTTCGGCAAGGCCCGCCGCGACCGACAGCATGATTCCGTTGCGGAACGGCACCACCGTCGACTTCATGTTCTCGGAGGCGTAGCTGCCCTCGGGTATCGCGTCCGCGCCCGAAAGCAGTGACGACGAGAAGTATTCCTGCATGAACTTCAGAGGAATCGTGATATGCGGAATGCCAAGCTTTTCGCAGTGGAATTTTGCGAAGGGAATTTCTTTGTGGTTGTGGTTGCTGCCGTAGTCAAAAGAGACGGCGAGCGCGATTTCTGTCGCACGGTCGTAGAGCAGCGTGACGCTGTCCATGCCGCCGGACAAAATCAGCAGTGCGTTTTTCATCGGGGCTCCTAGTTTTGTTTAAAGTCAGGATGGGTTTCGAACTGACTGGTGCCAAATATAAAAATTACGGCTTGATGTTCAAAGACTTCTCGTAGATGAAGTCGACGTCTTCGGGGCTGATTGGGCCAGGAGCGAGGTCTAGCTTGGAGCGGTTCACCTTCATGGCTGCAGCGAACTTGTCGCGCATTTCCCGCGTGACGGCGTATGTCCCGATGAGGTTCTGGAGCATGGCGGTGAAATCGTCAATGTTCTTGAGACCCAGAAGCGAGAGGATTTTTTCGACATCGCCGGGAACGAATTTCGCGCATACCTCGGTGTATGCGGCAAGGAAGTAGCCTACCGCGGGCCCGTGCGGAACGCCTGCGTTGAGCGTGAGATCGTAGCTCATTCCGTGCGGCAATGTGGTGCTTGTGTGGGCGATGGACATGCCGGCGATTGTCGAGGTGAGCATGAGCTTTTCGTACAGGTTCGCGTCGATGTCCTTGTCGGAAAGGAGCGCGCTTTTGCATTCGCCCCAGAGCCTGAGCCCGTATTCCGGGAACATGCGGTTGAACGCGTTCGATTTGACGTTGAGGATGCTTTCGACCATGTGGGACAGGGCGTCGACGGCGGTATTTACAACTAGGGCCTTCTTTGCGGATGCGAGATACTTCCCGTCGACAAGCGCGAGCGCGGGGAAAATTCTGTGCGGGATGCTTTTCTTGAGATGTATCTTGTGGTTCGTGATGATGGCGACAGGTGTCGCTTCGGAACCCGTTCCGCAGGTGGTTGGGACTGCTACGACAGGCGCATGGCTTAGCGGACGGTTCGGTGCCTTGTGCAGGTCGTCTGCATCTACGCTTGGGTTCGAGAGGAGCAGCGCCGCGGCCTTCGCGGCGTCGATGGCGGAACCGCCCCCGATACCGATTACGAAGTCTGCTTCGAAATCCCTTGCTGCCTGTGCCGCCTTCCTCACCGTGTCCGTAGACGGGTTCTCTTCGACCTCGTTAAAAATCTGGAACGGGATATGCTCCGCATCCAATGCGCCGGTCACGTCGTCCAGGGAGCCGTTTGCCGCGGCGGAGTGGCGCCCCGTCATGATGAGCGCGCGCTTGCCGATTGCCTGAAAATCCTGTGTGTGGTTCTTGACGCAGTCGTTCTCGATGTAGATGTCTGTGGGAACAAAAAAGCGCATGCGTGACTCCTTGGACTTTTCCCCAAATATAGTTCATCGCCTTCCGGTATCGCGAAAATCGCCACAACCATGTGTAATGTTTCTTGCGCAAAAAGCTACATTGGCATACAGGCAAACAAACTTCAGGCAGGTCCGCTCATGGAAGAGACTTTCAAGACTAGAGGCGTATGCGCCACTACAATCCAGTTCACCCGCGATGGTGACAAGATTCGCAACATTCGCTTTACTGGCGGTTGCAACGGGAACCTCAAGGCTATTGCGAAACTCTGCGAAGGCATGGCTGCCGAAGATATCGCGGCAAAACTGCTCGGCAATACCTGCGGCGGCAAGCCCACTTCGTGCGCAGACCAGCTGGCGAGAGCGGTACTCGGGCGCGAACCGTAATATTATATTTAAAGCATGAGCGAAAATAAGATTCCCAATCCGAATACGGTGCACCCGATTGCGGGCTACGACAAGGAAATCTATGTCAAGCCCACCATCAAGAACCCGAACATCATCGTCGGGGATTTTACCTACATTGCGGACTCGGAATTCGAAAGTCACGTGACGCACCATTACGACTTTATCGGCGACAAGCTCATCATCGGGAAGTTCTGCCAGATAGCCGCGGGCGTGGAGTTCGTGATGAACGGCGCGAACCACCAGATGAATGCGGTTTCGACTTTCCCGTTCTACACCCTCGAAGGCTGGAATATGCAACCGCCTGCTGCAAGCGATATGCACTTCAGGGGCGATACCGTCATCGGGAACGACGTGTGGATTGGGCAGAATGCGACCATCTTGCCGGGCGTGCGTATCGGCGACGGCGCCATCATCGGCGCGAACAGTGTCGTCGGCAGCGACGTGGAGCCCTACACGGTCGTGGTCGGGAATCCGGCGAAGCAATTGCGCTACCGCTTTGACGAGGAGTTGACGGAACTGCTCCTGAAATTCAAGTGGTGGGACAAGCCCGTCGAAGAAATCAACGCGCTGATTCCGGTACTCACGAACAGCGATTTGGACTGGGTGAAAAAAGAACTGAAAAAGAGAATGAGCGACGAGTAAACTTTGGGTGGGAACGAAGTGTCGTTGAAAAGAAAAAGAGTCACTTGTCTGCTTGTCGTTATCGCCATCCTTGCGGCTTCTTTTCTGGTGATGGACTGGCTGCTCTTTTTCCGTTGTGGCGCGGTCGAACAATGCCTCGTTGGGGGGAGCGCTTACCAGAATGTCGCGAAGTTCGCGGTCACGGTCATCGCCGCGCTTGTCGTTTTCCTCATCGGCAAGGATTGCCTTTCTTCAAGGGACAGGACGTTCTTGCAGGCGGCATTTGTGATGGCTGTATGCGCCGATTTCTGCATGAAGATTGTTTCCGGCTACGCCCTGGTGGGCATCGGCTTTTTTATGGCGGTGCAGACGCTGCTTATCGTTCGGCATACGCGTAGGAACGATGGCGACAACAGTTTCCCGCGGATATTGTGCATCCCGTTCGGTGCGGGGTTGCTCGCGGCGGCGCTTGCCGTGTCGGGCGTATTCAGTGGCCCGAAGCTCCCGATAGTGGCCGCATACGGCGTGTTCGTCATCTGCTCGCTCATTGCTGCCTGCGGGGCTTCCCAAAAAGGCTTTTTCCCCGCAGGGAACGCGCGGCAAATCAAGTGGGGGATGATTCTGTTCTTCTGCTGCGATGTGTGCGTTGGCGTTTCGGGTTTGGTCTCGGCAGACCATAGCGTCCAGGAAGTTGTCGCCACGGTGGCGCACAACCTCGTTTGGATGTTCTACACTCCGGCGCTTGTCCTGCTTGCCCTTAGCGGCTACAGGCAGGACGCCTGATTACTTGTACGGTTTGCTGTCCAGCGGTTCGGTGCAGCCCCATTCCTTGGCGAACTCCTTGAATTTCTTTTTCAGCACGAGCTTGAACAGGAGTTTGATCAGTATGCGGAACGGACACGGAATCTGCTCCGGCCCGGTAAACTTCTTTACCTCCGGCGCAAGGAAACCGCCTTTTTCGATGAAGTATTCGCCCATGCCGCGGTAGGGCAACAGAACAGCCTTGGTCTGTTTCTCGTTGAACATGCGGATCATGAAGCTTCCGCCCCTCACGAGGCATCCGCCGTAAGTGCAGCCGAACTGTGCGGGTAGCGATTTCAGGAACTTTTCGCCCAGACGGAGCTGGTGGCCTTCTTCGAAACCGCTGTGCAGCATGAACGAGAGCTGTGCCGGCTGCTGGCGTTTCGTGGGGAGCGTTTCCAGAAATTCGAGCAAAGTGCCGGGGACGCATTCCACATAGAGCGGCAATGCAATGATGATGCGGCTGTTTGTCATGAACGCTTCGCGCGCGGCGTCCCACTCCGAACGGTTCGAAAGCGAATAGAGCTCGTAG
This sequence comes from Fibrobacter sp., assembly GCF_017551775.1. Taxonomy (NCBI): domain Bacteria; kingdom Pseudomonadati; phylum Fibrobacterota; class Fibrobacteria; order Fibrobacterales; family Fibrobacteraceae; genus Fibrobacter; species Fibrobacter sp. The sequence goes on from NZ_JAFZKX010000110.1 coordinate 20,873, forward strand.
GTGGCTTTCGCTTCGTCCAGCCCCTTGGTGAACGATTGCAGAATCTTGTCCGTGTTGCTGAACTTTCTGGCGCGCGGGCTTCCGTTGATGATGACGATGTGCTTGATTTGCGTGAAGTCGTTCGGTGTTTTGGCTTGCGCGATTTCGCGCGAAGTCTCGACTTGTTGAGCAGCGCTGCTTGATTCCTTGTCCAGCGCAATTACGCCAAGCGAATGCCCGCCGATGTTTGCCGCCGTGCGTTCGCACCAATCTTCGAGCAGTTTCTGGTCTCCGTTGCCTTTGTAAATCAGGCCCACGTTCATCGCATGGTAACGTAGCTCATGGCGCATCCATCCGCCGCGGAACGTGAGGTACATGTTCAGCATCGGCATGATGCGGTCCAGAACCCTTTTGCCGCGGTAATCGACGAACCCGAAGCGGGTATCCGATACAATCCACAGGTTGTCCGTTTTCACCAGCTTCTTGACGATGCTTTCGTAGTCGTCCTTGATGCTGCATACGCCCGGAGTCTTGAGCCAGCACTGGTTACAGCCGATGCAGTGCGCAATTCTCATGCTTGCGGTGTTTATGATTTCGACTTTGGTGCCCTTGCCCGCGACAATCGCATTGATCTGCTCCGAGTAATCACCCGATTCCAGTGTGTTCAATACTAAGGTCATATGCATTCCTTTTTTGTCTTTTAATATAACATAAGAAAATCAACTGAGCTTGTTTCCCAACCAGTGCGCAAATCTCAGGTTTGCCGCAATGGTTGCAAGCCCGATTGCCGCCAACAGGGCGATTTTCCCGTAACTTGTTTCGCCGCAGATGTTGTCTATGCAAAAAAGCGAGTAGGGAATGAGCAGGATAGACGTGATAAGCCCGGGAATGTAATCCCTTACGATGATACCTTGAACAAGATGGATAACAAAATGGATGGAGAAAGCCAGGAACAATGCAATCCACAATTCATTGGCGTACGGCCCGCCGACGAGAATATATGCTGTCGCGATGAGCAACAGTACCAGCTCTTCAAGGACGGCGATTGAGAACGCCTTGGTCGAAAGGCCGCTTAAGTGAAAGACGATGCGCTTGGCTCTTGGGAATCTCCTGAGCAAATCCTCCTTGTGCGTCGACATCCATTTGTGTTGCACGACGATTTCTTCAACGTCATGAACGATGAATGCGAGAGGGAAGGAAATAATCAAAAACAAGTCCATAGGGAGTCCTAGTACATCTATCATCATATGTAACACTTCTGGTTGTAAAAAGTGTCACCGCCAGATAAAAAATCCACCCCAAAAGGTATGGGGTGGACTGTAGGTGCTATTCTATGGGAATCTGGATGACCGAGAGCCATTTTTCGGGGTCTTCTTGGTTCCAGGCTCCGTCGATATAGCTGGTGCGGGGTTTGCCCGCGATTTTGTAGCCCTTTTCTTCGATATAGCGGAATGCTTCGATGAACGACTCGTAGAATCGTTCGTAAGGGCCGACGTGCTTCATGCAGAGCGCCTTGGGCACGGCCGGAATGCGCTTGAAATGAATGATGTCGCTGTCGGTTCCCATTTCTTCTACTTGTTCGCAGTATTCGATATCAACATCTGTCGGCGTGTATTCCTTGTTGTGCTCGATGGTAAAGCAATAGCCGGGTTTGGGGCACTTGCAATTGAGGCGCTTCATCTCGGGGCCGATTTTCTCGTAGCACATGGGGCCAAGCGCTTCGAAGTTGGGGATGATTTCTCGATGACTTGCCACGATGATTTCTGGCAGAGGCTGGACACTGAATTTTTCCATGGTGTTCATTTCCTTTAGAGAATTCTTCCAGTTGAGCAGTTGGTCGCGGCGGGCAATCAAAAGTTTTAGTTGCTTTTCCGTTTCCTTGATTTTCTCTTCCATCTGATGGATGTTTGGCGTGTGCGAGTTATCTTCGTACAGTTCCTTGACTTCATCCAGCGAGAATCCGAGCTTTTGCAAGTCGCGGATATTTTGCAACTTCTGCATCTGATCGATACTGTAGTAACGGTACCCCGTCCAATTGTCCACGTCGTGGGGCAATAGCAGACCTTTCTGTTCGTAGTGACGCAAGGTTTTTACTGTCACTCGCATCAACTGGGAGAACTCTCCGATTTTAAGTTTGGTTTTGTAGTTTGTCATCGTACGATTTTGGTTAGGATTCGAATCTGCTATAAATATAAGGCCAGCCCTAAGGGACGAGTCAAGAGGGAAATGTCAAAAAGACTAGAAAAAAATCGCCGTGGATGCCGGCGATGTTTTCTATTCGAATATTTTTGCGGTTCCCTACATTCTCGCAGCTTTCGCTCTACGGCGGAAGTGCTCGATAAGCGGGGCCACGGTTTCCTTGAAGTCGTCGTGCGTCTCGATGCGCACGAAGTCGATGGACATGCGCTGGAACAGTTCCTTGGTCGCCTTGCCCTGGCGCTTGGCTTCGCGGGCGAACGCTTCGCGGAAGGCTGCATCGCCGGTGTCGATAAGGAGCGTCTCGCCGGTTTCGGGGTCCTCGAGTTCTACGAGGCCCGCGGGCGGGAGTTCCATTTCGCGCGGGTCCACCACGGAGACCGCAAGCACGTCGTGGCGCTTGCGCAGGATCTTGAATGCGTTCTCGAAACCTTCGTCCAAGAAGTCGCTCATCACCACGACGACGGCACGACGGTTCAGAATCTTGCCGGCATATTCCAGCGCCACCTGCGTGTTCGTGCCGTGGTGCTGCGGCTTGAAGTAAAGGATTTCACGGATAAGCCGCAGCACGTGCTTGCGGCCCTTCTCCGGCGGGATAAACAGTTCGACCTGGTCGGTGTAGATTAAAAGCCCCACCTTGTCGTTGTTCTTGATGGCGGCAAAGGCGAGCAAGGCGGTGAGGGTCGCCATGACCTCTCCCTTCATCTGCTTGCCCGAACCGAATTCCGAACTGCTGGACGCGTCGACCATCAAGAGCATGGTCATTTCGCGTTCTTCGATAAACTTCTTCACATAAGGCGTGCCGGTACGTGCCGTCACGTTCCAGTCGATGGTGCGTACGTCGTCGCCCGGCATGTACTCGCGGACCTCGCTGAATTCCATACCGTTCCCCTTGAAGGAACTGTGGTAGGCGCCGGTCATCACGGTGTCGAGCGTGCCGCGAACGGAAAGTTCGATGCGGCTGACTGTCTTTAAAACTTCTTTATCAAGCATTTGCCTAGAATATACAAAAAACTGCGCAGAAGAACCAGAAGTCATGCTGGCCCTGCCCACCGTCATGCTGACGCTTGGTCACCCTGAGGACGCTCAGGGCAGCATCAGAAATAAACCTTCCGGCCCTGCCCTTCGTCAGGGTGACGATGGAACAAAAAAGCCTCCGGCATTACTACCGGGGCTTGGGTATTTTAAGGAGAACGATGAATGGAGTATATCTATGAATCGCGGGTTAACCGATGGTCAACTTGCGAGCCGCGGCCTGAGCCTTTTTCGACAAGTCGAATTTCAGGATGCCGTTTTCCAGCGAGACCTTGATGTTCTCGGTGTCGATGTCGTCGGCAAGCCTGAAGCTGCGCTCGAAGGTGAACTTTTCGTCTTTGCTGCGGACGCGCGTCGCCTTCACGGTGATGATGTTCTTTTCGACCTGGATGTCCATGTCTTCTTTCTTCACGCCCGGGAGTTCGACTTCCAATGCGAAGCCGTTTTCGGTCTCGTAGTAGTCGGCCTTCGGCGTGTAGGTGCATTCGCCCTTGGCGGCTTCGGCGTTCAAGTTGTCAAGGAAGTTCTGGATACCATAGAATGCAGTGGGAAGAATCTGAGCGTTGATCATAATTTTACCTCTTTTGGTTGCGGACCCGGTTTTTGGCCTGGCCCATTGTTTCTTGTTCACTCTCCTATAAGCGAACTTCGTGCCAAAAAGGGAATATGACGTACAAATCTGCAAAAACTGTCTTTTTTCGCCGAAAAACGCCACTTTTGTGCCAAAACCATGCCAAACCCGCATCAATCCATTTCATAAAAAAACGCGCCTGTTTCACTCACGAAACAGGTGCGCTTTTCAAAATGAACGGAAAATTTCCGGTGAACCTGGGATAGAACGGGGCTAGAACTGCGTGATAAATTCCCAGGCGGTGGGTGTTGTCCACACCTTGCCGTCGTCGCTGGCGTTGTATGCGTGTTTACCGTCGAATGTGCACCACTTCACGGGGAAGCGCGGGTCGACCGTCTTGTAGTCGTAGCACACATGATTGCCGGTGCCGGAGTATTCTTCGGCTTCTTCGTCTCTGGCGTCAGTGAAGTTGCCATCCGCGTCAGGTTTTCCGTTGTTCTTCAGGATCCTGTCGCGGGCACTGCGGCCGAGTTTGGGCGTACAAAGTTCGTCTCCCATGCCGACAGTCCCCATCCAGGCGATGGGAAGTCCCTTGTTCTTGGGCAAGTAAATCACTTGGTCCATCGTGGCGAATACCACCACGCCGCGCAGGCGGTCCTGGAAATCCTGTGCAAGGGAGTTACTGAACATGGCGCCGAAGCTGAACCCGACGGAGAACACGCGCGATGTATCGACGCAGAGGTTCTCGTTCAGGTAGGTGAGGAATTCGCCGAAGAAGACGTGGTCCTTGTCGTCCCCGCATCGCCATGGATTCTCTGTTTCTTTCCCGGATCTATCTGTTTCGGTCGTGTAGCCGTGCGGCGCCACGAAGATGGTGTTTTCCTTGGCGCCCGACTGGTTGCGTAATCCGTAGTAGGATTCCCTCTTTGCCACAGCCTCGGCGGAACCGCCCATATAGTGCATGCCGAACACCAGGCGGTAGGGCTTGTTCTTGTCGTAGTTCTCGGGCATGGTGAGATAGACTTCGTGCTCAACGCCGCCGCCTGTGAACTTGAAGTAGTCCTTGAGCGTATTGTCCTTGCCACAGCCCTTACTCGGGGTGGGGGCGTTACCCATGGCATAGCCGAATGCGTAGGTCTGCTCGGTGGCTGCCGCGGTGAGTTTCAGTTCGAGAGTCGTGTCGAGCGTGGTGAGCGGGACGGTGAGCGTGTCGAAACCTTCGGCGACAACCCGGAGCGCTTCATCCTTCTGGATTTCCTTCAGCAGGGCGCGGCCGCTCTCGCTGAACGTGGCGCTGTAGTTGCCGTTCGCGGTAAAGCGGATGGCCTGCTTCGCGCTGCCTACGGAGACCTGTGCCACATAGGCGCCCCTGGCCTTCACGCCGGAAGTGAGGTCCACCTGGCCGGAACCGTAGAGGGTCTGCTTGAATACCTGGTTGCCCATGAGGTCGAAAATCCTGACCGTCACGGGGGAGTTCCCGCTTTGCGAGAACGAGAGTATACCGGAATTTATGCTGATGAAGCCCGGAGTGTGCGAGGCTGCGATGGCCTCGGGCGGTGTGGATTCATCTTCATGAATGGAGAATTTGCCGTCGTTGTCCGTGACGGTCGATTTGTTCTCCTTGATGAGGGTGACTTGCGCCCCGGCAACGGCCTTGTTCGAATTGTCCTTGACGGTTCCGCTGATAGTATATGCGGAAGCCGCAGTGAATGCTGTTGTCAGCATGACAGGAATAATAAGTGAGTATGCTCTCCTCATGTCGACTCCTTTCCCATACCCTGTTAAGTGTGCCCCTTTAATTTATAAAAAAAACATACAAAAAGATTGCGATAATTAAAAGTTTACGGGGTTTCAGTCGTAATTTGTCCAAAAAAGGCAAAAAAAACATAAAAAAGTGAACGGCCCCCGTTGCCGGGGACCGCTCTGGGTTTGGTTATGGAGAGTACTATCTAGAACTGTTCGAAGAATTTGTGAACTTCTTCGGGGACCCAAGTGTTCTGCCAGTTGCCGTTGTCGTAAGCGGTCCACTGGTGCGGTCCGTTCCAGCTGCAGAACTTGACCGGGAAGCGTTCGTCAACCGTCGTGAAGTCGTAGCAGAGGTGACCGCTGCCGCCGACTTCCTTCGGAGTTTCAGCGCTGGCGTCAGAGAAGTTTCCGTCGGCGTCAGCCTTTCCGTTGTTCTTGAGGATTCTCTTGACGGCGCTGTTCTTGGCGCGGTTATAGTCGCAAGTACCGTCGTTCTTGCCATGCACGGCCATCCAGGCAATCGGCTTGCCCTTGTTCGTCGGCAGGTAGATGTTGTAGTCGGCGGTGGCGTAGACGGCCACGGCGCGGATGCGGTCCTGGAAGTCCTGTGCGAGGGAGTTGGTGACCATGGCGCCGAAGCTGAACCCTGTCACGAACACGCGGGAGGTGTCGATGCAGTAGTTTTCTTCGAGGAGCGTCAGGAGTTCGCCAAAGAAGATGTGGTCCTTATCGTCACCGGTGCGCCACGGCATAAAGTCGGTATCGCCACGCGGTGCAACGAAGATATAGTTGTTGTCCTTGTCGAGGTTCTGCTGACCATAGTACGGACTCGGGTGATCCTGGTCCGGAGTATGGTTCGTGAAGTCTTCGGCGTTGGAACCCATGCAGTGCATGGCGAAGAGAATCTTGTACGGTTTGGTCTTGTCGTAGTTCTTCGGAAGCGTTATCCAGAATTCGCGATTGAGGCCGGCGCTCGTCATGCCGTACTTCTTGGCGTTGCTGTTTTGGCCTGTGGACTGGAGCTTGGAATCGACACCGCAGCCCTTACTCGGGGTCGGGTCGTTCTTCAATGCATAGCCGAACTTGTAGGTCGGTGCGGGCGGCACGGTCTTCTTCAATTGCACGTTGACGGTCGTGTCGAGAGTGCCGAGAGGTACGGAAAGCGTGTCGAAACCTTCGGCGACAAACTGGAGCGTTTCACCCTGCTGGATTTCCTTGAGGAGGGCGTGTCCCTGTGCGTCGAAGGAAGTGGCGTAGCTGCCGTTCGTGGTGAAGCGGATGTTCTGCTTCGCGCTACCCATGGTAACCTGCGCGTAGTAGGAACCCATCGCGTTCGTGCCCGTGCGGAGGTCGACTTCGCCTGCGCCGTAGAGCGTCTGGTTCAGCACCTGGTGGCCGACGGCGTCAAAAATCCTGACCTGTACGGGTGCGTTGCCGCTCTGCGAGTAAGAAAGAATACCGGAATTGATGCTGATGTAACCGGGCTTGACGGCGGATGCCTGAATCCCGATAGGCGGTATTTCGGCCTCGTCTTCGTGGATGGTGTACTTGCCGGCTTCGTCAGTCGTGGCGTTCTTGTTTTCCTTGACAAGAGTTACGGCTGCGCCCTTGATGGCCTGGCCGTCTTCGTCAGTTACTTTACCGGATACTGTATAAGCAAATGCAGAACTTACTGCAAGTGCAGAAATAAACAACGGAAGATGTTTCATCTTCGACTCTCCTTTGTTGTGCTGAAACCCATAACACATGGTGAAAATAATCAAAAAAATTAGAAAAATGCCGTTTTTTTGCAAAAAAGCCATGGACAATTTATCCATAGCTTGTAAAATGTTTGTTTACAAATGCAAAATCTAGTCGAGTTTTCCCTGGTACAGGTCGAGAATTTTGCGGGCGAGGAGGCTCGAATATTTGGCGTTCACGAGGGTCACCTGGGCCTTTTCGAGGTTGTTCTTCTGGGTGAGGTAGTCGGTGTAGGTGAGGGCGCCCGCGTTGCGCTGTTCTTCGGCGACCTGGAGCGCCTCGGTTTCGGCCTGAACCTGGAGCATGGCGGCCTTCCACTGGAGGTCGGCGCTCACCGCGTTGACGTAGAGCTTCTCGACGCTGTTCTCGAGGCTTTTGGCCGTCTCCTGCATGGAGAGCCGGGACTGCGTCTCGTTGACCTGGGCAAGCAGGACCTTGTTTTCGGTTGCCCCGCCGTCGATGATGGGGATGTTTATGCCCAGCGAGATGGAGTTCTGCCAGCCTTTCTTGAGCTGGTCACCATAGGCGCCGGATTCCCAGGCCTGCAGTCCGGTGCTGGAATTTGCCCCGAGGGTCACCGAGATGGAGCTGCCCTTGCCTGCGACTTCGGTATTCTTCTTGGCGGCGCGGATGGCGATGCTGTCGGACTTGAGGCCCGGGTGCGCTTCCTTGACGGCACCCTGCAGTTCGGCGAGCGTCGGCAGCGCCTCGATGGAATCGGGACTTTCGATGGCCAGTTCCGGAGCCGCGACCTCGAACTCTTCGCCGTCGGGCAGTTCCAGGAGCTGGCGGAGCGTCGTCTTCGCCGTGCTGACGGAGAGCTGCGCCGAGAGTTCGGCGACCTGCTTCTGCAGCACGTTGGACTGGCTCTGCGTGAGGTCCTTCTTGGTGATGGAGCCCGCTTCGAAAAGTTTGCCGAAATGTTCGAATTCTGCGGTGGAAAGTTCGACGGACGCGTGCGCCGTGCGCAGGTTCTCGCTTGCGGCGAGCAGGTTCATATAGGCGTTCAGCACGCTTTCCTGGACGTTGCGTTCCGTCTGCTTCGTCTCGAACTTTGTCGCCTCGCGGTTGAGGCGGCTCGCTTCCACGTTCAGGCTGCGGGAACCGCCGTCCCATAGCGTGTACGAGCCCGAAATGCCCACGCTCAGGCGGTAATGGTCTTCGTCGTCGACAAAGGGATGGTCGAAAAGGGTGTTCTGTATGCTGGCGGAGAGGGTCGGGTAACGGCCGACTTCTGCCTGTTTGACGTTAATTTCGGACTGCTGCTCGCGGAGTTTCGCGGATTCGAGCGAGAGGCTCTTTTCCTTTGCCTGCTTGAGGCATGCGTCGAGAGTCCACGTGTCTGCGTGTACCACTGCCGCCGTCGCGATAATCCCGAGAATGATTGCCTTCGTGTTGTTCATGCTATTTAGATGCGCGGGGACGCAAATCCGTTGCCCCGGGATGATAAGATAATAAAAAACGAAAAAGGCCCGACAATGCGGACCTTTTTCGAGTGGACGGTACTGGATTTGAACCAGTGACCTCTGCCGTGTGAAAGCAGCGCTCTAAACCAACTGAGCTAACCGTCCGAAAGAGTAGCGCAAATATATAAAAGGAATTGCCGGTTGTCAAGGGGTTGCCGCTTCGCGACCGTTCCTTGGGCTAACCTAGTTACTGGTCGCTAGTTTATAGTTTGGCGGCGTAGCCGCGATTATTTAAACTAATAACTAGTAACTATTGACTAGTAACTGCACCGCAGGCGTTACAGGTACTTGTCCTCGGCGGCGCGGAGGATGGTCAGGAATTCCGTGGGGGTTTTCGAGGCGATGAGGTCCTTGCGGACGTTTCCGTCGGCCAGGAGGCGGCTCACGGAAGAGAGCGCCTTGAGGTGCGGGCCCACGGTGTTGCCCGGGCTCACGATAAGGATGAGCAGGTAGACCGGTTCCCCGTCGAAGGACTGGAAATCGAGTCCCTTCTCGACCGTGGCGGCGACCATGCACATACGGTCGACGTAGTCGATCTTCGCATGGGGAACTGCAAGTCCGCATCCGATACCTGTGGAACGGCTCTGTTCGCGGTTCCAGACGGCCTCGAATATCTCGTCCCTGTGCTCGAGCTTGTAGGCATTGCACAAGGTGTCCACAAGCTCGTTCAGGATGGCTTCCTTGGTGTCGCTTGCGGAATTGATCAAGATACAATTGTCGACGAATCTTTCAGAAAGACGCATGTTCCTTATTCCTTGTTTTCTATTCCATGTAATATTTTAGAAAAATAAACGCTTTTTTTGGGGCATTGTAGCGTTTAAATAAGATTTTGGCCGAAAAATGTATGAAATTTGCGAAAAAACTAGAACTTTTGGATAAAACCGAGCGTTTCGAAGGGAGAATTCAGGTTTTCGAGGTTCTTGAGGGCCTTTTCTGAGGAGGCGACGTCTATCTGGCCGGGGGCCTGCGCCTGCCCGATGGAGGCGTACGTGAGGTTCGCGCCTTCTTTGAGCGACCAGATGCGGCTCGCCTTTCCGGTTTCGCCCATCCCGAAGGCGGCGAAAAGTTCGAATTCGTGCGCATGGATGCGGGTGAATTTGTACAGGCGTTCGCAGTCGTTCTCGCTGTTGCTCATGGCGGCGATCTTGAGACCGTCGGCTTTGACGCGCAGGCAATCGCGGGCGAAGTCTTCCAGTTCCTGCTGGTTCGGGATGCGCAAAAAGTTGTGCTGCGAGATGAGGATGTGCGTCTTGCGGAGGTCGGCGATGTTCCTCAGGTCGTGCAGGCAATGCAGACAGTCGTGTTCGAGGTCGAGCCAATCGGGCGCTTCGGGCGCCTTGAGGATCTCGGACCAGCGGGGAAGCCTGCTGTAGGCGAGCCTGTCGGGATATTCGCCGCCATCGCGCTCCAGGCGTATTGTGCCTATCTGCATGGCGTGCGGCGCGACTTTGCGTACGCGTGCCGAAAGTTCGGGCCAAACCTTTTCGTCAAAAAAGTCGTACCGGATTTCGAGCGCGTTGCATGCCTCGATGTCCAGGAATACGGGGTGCATCGGGTCCGCTTCGATCGCGGAGAGCGCTTCTGGGCCGACAAGGCCTACCAGGTATTTTTTTTCGGATTTGACCATGCTGCAAAAGATAGCATTTTTGTGCGGGCCGGTTATGTTGCTCCCTGCGGGGAAAAAGCGATAATAATGCGTAGAAAGGGCGGTGTTTCGCATGGCGGCGGCTGTGCGGTTCTTTCAAGATTTCTAAATTTTGGGCATAAAAAATAAAGGATGCTTTATGGCAGATTGTAACGAGAAGAAAGAAAACCAGGTTCCCGATATGATGAAGAAGGCCGAGGAGTTCCTCGCGTCCAAGCGCCGCATTTTTTTGTGGGGCGGAGTCGATGACGAGAGCGCCGAACGCATCGTGAAGCAGCTCCTGTACCTTGATTCGCTGAACCACGACGACATCGTGTTCTTCATCAACAGCCCGGGCGGCGTGATTTCGAGCGGCCTTGCCATCTACGACTGCATGAATGCCATCCAGAGCGACGTGGTTACGGTTTGCTGCGGCCAGGCTGCCTCGATGGGCGCCGTGCTGCTCACCGCCGGTGCGAAGGGCAAGCGCGTCGCATGGCCGAACGCCCGCATCATGATTCACCAGCCGCTCATCCACGGCGAGATTGTGGCGCCTGCGAGCGACATCCAGATTCAGGCCGAAGAAATGCTGCGCATCCGCGGCATCACGGGCAAGATTTTGGCCGAGACCTCGGGACACACCATCGAGGAAATCGACCGCGACACCGAACGCGACAACTTCATGAGCGCCGAAGAGGCCAAGAAGTACGGCCTTGTGGACAAGGTCGAGAGCCTCGTTTAATACGGAAGTTTTGTAATGGGATTTTTTTCCGCTATCAAGAGCGGGCTTGCCAAGACCCGCGACGCCCTCATGGGCGAACTCAAGGGCATTGTCGGTGCTGGCAAGATTACCGACGATACGCTCGAGGAACTCGAGGAACACCTGATTAAGGCGGACGTGGGCGTGGAAGCCGCGTTCCTCTTGACGGATGCTCTGCGTGAACAGGCGCTGGGCAAGTCGCTTACTACCGAGCAGGTGCTCGACATCATGCGGAACGAGGCGGAACGCCTTCTGAAGGACCCGCCGCCGTTCGAACTCAAGGGCAAGCCGCACGTGGTGCTGGTCATCGGCGTGAACGGCGCCGGCAAGACGACCACCATCGGCAAGCTCGCCGCCCGCTGGATTGGCGAAGGCAAGAAGGTGATGATCGCCGCCTGCGATACCTTCCGTGCCGCAGCCATCGAACAGCTCGAGACATGGGCCGAGCGTAGCGGTGCCGAGTTCGTGAAGCATCAGGAAGGCTCCGACCCTGCGGCAGTGGCGTTCGACGCCTGCCAGGCCGCCGTTGCCCGCGGGTGCGATGTGGTGCTGATTGACACCGCGGGCCGCCTGCACAACAAAGATTACCTGATGGAAGAGCTCAAGAAGATTGTGCGCGTGGTGAAGAAGGTGAACCCGGATTTCCCGCACGACATGTGGCTCGTGATTGACGGCAACACCGGACAGAACACCATCAACCAGACGAAGATTTTCAACCAGAGCTTCCCGCTGACGGGCCTCGTGGTCACCAAGCTCGACGGGACCGCGCGTGGAGGTGCGGTTCTCAGCATCGCGAGTTCTCTGCAGATTCCCATCCGCTGGATTGGCATGGGCGAGCGCATCGACCAGCTCGTCCCGTTCAGCAAGGCCGAATACGTGGAAGGCCTTTTCGAGAACGCGCTGGAAGAGCAGCCTTAGCGCGGGGAACCTTCACGATGATGCGCCGGCTTTCCTCATTCGCCTTGTTCGCCGCATTCGCGGTTGCTGTCGCGACTGCTCCGGCGGTGCTTGTGGGGTGCGGGAACGATGCGCCTACGCCCGATGAACGGCTCGTGAGCGCCTATGTCGAGGTGCGCATGGTGGAACAGACGTACGGGGGCGAATCCCCGGCGGCTCGGCTTGCGCGCAAGACCGTTCTCGAAAAATACGGTTATACCCGCGAATCATTTGCTGCGGCCTGCGACAAGGTGCTGGATGACGAGACCATGTGGGTGCCCTTCCAGCAGGCGGTTGTCGACCGCATCGACTCGCTGCTCGGGATTCCGAAGGCGACGAAGGACCCGAAAAAGAAAGAGGACAAGAAATGAGCCGCAACGTCGTGAAATGCGCAAGGATTATGGCCGCGGCGCTACTCCTTATGGCGTGCGCCTCCTTTGCCGCCCCGAAGAGCCAGCCGCTTGTCAAGTGGATGGACTATACCGCGGCGCTCGAGAAGGCGAAGAAGGAACCGAAGCTCATATTCGTGGACATGTATGCGGACTGGTGCATCCCGTGCCGCGCGATGGACGCGACGGTTTATTCCGACCCGTCGGTCGCTTCGCTTCTGAACAACAGGTTTTACGCGGTCAAGCTCGATGCCGAATCGCAGGATTCCATCGTGTGCGACGGTCAGAAGAAGACGGTCAAGCGTTGCTACTTCGATGTGTGGGAATTGAGCGTGTTGCCGGCCTTCGTTCTCGTGGCGCCGAAAGGTCTTACTATATTGACGGTATCGGATTCCATGAGTCCGCAAGATATGAAGTCTCTTCTTTTGCAGTTCTTGATTAAAGAAGAGGAGTGGATAAAAAGATGAGCGGTGATGTCTATTTCTATTTGCAGGTGGCGTTCTGGGCGCTAGTGTTCCTGCTGGCGCTGTGCTACGGGATTTTCCCCGTGACGCTCCCGTTCGTGAGCGAACTGTTCAAGCGCCGCCACCGCGACATCGACGAGAACTTTGAACTGCCGAACGTGTCGCTTTTGATTTCGGCGTATAACGAGGAAGGCGTCATCGAACGCAAGATCCAGAACATTCTGGAAATTGACTACCCCAAGGAAAAGCTCGAGGTGCTGATTGGCGACGACGGTTCCGCCGACCGTACCGCGGAAATTGTCGCAAAGTACGCGGACAGGGGCATTACGCTCGTGAAGGCTCCGAAGAACGCGGGCAAGGCGGCGATGCTCAATCGCCTGCATAAAATCGCGAAGGGCGAAATTCTCGTGTTCTGCGATGCGAACACGATGTTCTTCCCCAATGTGGTCCGCAAGCTCGTGGCGCCTTTCGAAGACCGCAAAATCGGTTGCGCCTGCGGGCACCTTATCCTTTCGGACAAGAGCGGGAGCGTGCTCGGTCAGGGCGAAAGTTCGTATTGGGACCTGGAATCCGAAATCAAGAAGTTCGAGGGAATCCTCGACAGGCTTATCGGCGGTAACGGAGCCCTTTACGCCATCAGGCGCGAGCTCTACACGGAACTGCCCGTGAAGAAGAGCGTCATGGACGACTTCTTCATCACCACGAAAATTCTGCAGAAGGGCGGCTACTGCACGTTCGTCTCCAGCGCCATCGGTACGGAACAGACCTCCAAGGAAAGCATCGGCGAATTCCGCCGCAAAGTGCGCATCGGCCGCGCGAATTTCAACTACCTGTGGTCTTACCTGCCGCTGCTGAACCCGTTCCGCCCGCTGCTCGCCTACCTGTTCTTCTCGCACAAGATCCTGCGCTGGTTCTCTCCGCACATCCTTATTCTCTTGTTTGTGCTGAACGCGCTGCTGCTCCCCTGTGGCGTGGTGTACTGCGTGAGCTTTGGCCTCATGCTGATTACGACGCTCCTCTGCGCGATGAAGGTTGTCCCGAGCGGTTATTACTTCATGTCGATGAATCTCGCCCTGCTGAAGGGATTCTTCCTTTCGTTCTGCCGCGAAAAGAGCGGCGGGTGGGCGCGCGAAGCCCGAACTGATGAGTGAGCCTTTTAGGCGGCTGTCGAAGAAGTCGCTTTTGACGGAAGGGAATTAGGAATTATATTTTAGCTGGAGTATCCGCGGTATGAAAAAATTCCTGGCAGCCATCTTGTTCTCTATTGCATTCACCGTCGTTCCGGCGAACGCCTTCACCATGGACCTGCAGGGCGGTATCGCTAACCACGTGAGCGAACTCACGAAGTTCAACATGAGCTTCTATGGACATTGGTGGTACCCGATCGACCAGATGCTCTTCGTGGGCGTCGGCGGCGGTTACCAGGAACTCGACAACGTCGGGTACGTTCCGCTTTCTGGCAGCCTGTGGGTGCGCCTCCCCATCGGGCGGCAGGTGCTCCCGGTAGCGACCGGCGATATCGGGTACATGATTGGCAAGCGTCACCAGATGTTCTGGCGCGCGGGCGGCGGAATCGATATCAAGAACGGTGACCTTTCTTCCATCCTGGTGATGGCCGGGTACCAGTTCCTCAACCATGTCGGGCATGGGTACATCTATTTCCACGCGGGAATTCTCGTAGAAATTTAAAACAGCTGCCGACGCCGATGGCGCCTTTGATTTTTTTTGGGGAAAGTATGAACTTTGCAAAAACAACCGCATGTGCTTTTTTAGCGCTTGTCGCAATTGCATCTTTTGCTGCAAAACCTGTAGGTAGAGGCAAACTGAATTCGCTTAAAGAAACATTATTGAAAAAAGGAAAGCCGTTCCAGATAAAATATGCTGGTGGCATCGACATGGGTGAGTACATGGATGATGACGAGGATTCTGAAAGGACTGTTTTCTTGCTTGATTCTCTAGTGAAAGCGCAAAGAAACAATCCTCTTAAAAAACAGGGGCGTTAACATATGAGAATTTTTGTTTCTATTTTGCTTCTAACCATCTCTAGCGCATTATGTGCGGAGCGAAATCTAGAGTGTTCCTCGTTTGAAAAAAATGCAACAGTGATGTCGGATGATGTAATTCGATCGTTGAGCAAGGTTGTTGACGATTCACTTTACTCAAGATGGAAAGATAAAAACTTTATTGTTGACTACAGGCATTGGTATGCTTGTGCTTGTGCCTGTGAGGATAAATATGAGCTTCAGTCAAAAAAAAATCAAAATTTAAGTTGGATTTTTAATTATTGTGCTCTCCCGGATTCAATGGTTGTCTTTTATGAGGACAGCTTGGAATACATGATTTTAAGGAAAAATGAAAAACTTTATCTTATGATAGAAAAACTAAAAGATGAAATTGACAGATACGATAGTCTTTTATGTGATTCTGCTGCATCTTTTGGGCGCGGCTTTATTTTTAAATGAATAAATACATCCTTCTGTTTTTTTTAACTCCAAATAGAGAGAAATAAAATCTATGAAGTTTTTTTGGGGGGATTTCTTTCTTTTGATTGCGATAATTTGTGCAATAAAGACAAAACATATTGGTTATAATGGATATAATATGGTAGAACATTAAGTGATCTCGAGTGGTCTGAACCGAAAAAAAATGGTAGATTACATTATGGGGAAGAATGATAGTTACCGAGAATTTTATGATGATAATGAAATCTGCAGAGAGAGGGATAAAAATTTTTATCACGCTTTTCTTTATCTTTTTGATGCTTCTAGAATACTCTTGCGAAAATGGGGGCCGTTATCCCGTTATGAAAGAGAAGCAATTAGTTGAAGATATGTTCAAAGAAAAAAAGATAGAATGTGAAATAGCGGCAAAGGAAATGTCCTGGCTCGAAGAACCTATAGATGTATCTTTTTGGAAAGTATTTATCCTCGGCTATCATGGAATGTACCGCGTATATGATGTTCTGTATACAAATGAATTGGGAAGAAAAAATAAATTCATTACATATAAGTTTCCATTCACATATGGACTTGATGTTCCTGTTGAAGAGACCTCTCTTCTCTTTGAAGAAACTCGCGATGCGATTAAGATTTATTATGATAAAGAACCTGTCGGTGGCTTTGTTGTTGAAAACAACCCTTTTTCCAAAAAGATTCTATTTGAGCAAAAGAGTAATTTCAATGATATTGTAAGAACTGATGAAGCGTGCTATTACTGAAAGAAAGGATGACTATGAAAGAAAAAAGTTTAATTGATAGGTTATTGTCCTTGTCTGCATCAGTAATGCTGTTTTTATTTTCATTGCGGTATATTGTATGTTTCTTTTATTTTGAAGAAAATACGTTTTGGTTTACTATACTTTGTTTTTCTGGATTTCTGTACTTGTTGTCTTCAATTCTTTTGATGCTTGATTTCTTTAATGTGAATTTAAAATGTGTAAAAGGAAAATTTTGGCTTCCCCTGTTTTTGGCAGGTTTTATTCCAAAGTGCCTTATCCTTTTTCTTGTGCCCGCTTTTCAACTTGCCCCTTTTTTCCTTGAAGAACTTAAATTGTTCGGTTAAAAAATGAAATGTTTTTCTACTATATTTAACCTTAATTGAAAAATATAAAATTATTCATTGGAATAAGGAATCGAATTTGCCCCGAGCAGAATTTTAAGCAGGCTTGTTCTTGTTTGGTTAATTGTGTTTATTGGTTGGTGTTAATTTTAAGGCTGTTGAGGATTGTGCGAATGAAATTCCGATTAAATAAGAAAAACATTGGAGAGCCAGTACGTGAGAAATATTAAAAAATTTTCTTTTGGAAAGAAAATAATTTATTTAGTGCTTTTTTTTCTTGTCATTATTTCGTGTTTTATTTTTAAAATAAAACAATTTTCATTTTGCATGGACTTAAAGAATTGTCCAATTGACAATGGAATCTTATTGTATGAAAATTATTTGGACTCATTAGAGTTGTTTATTGTAAAAGGTGGAGAAGGGAATGCAGTGGATTATTTTTTGTATAATGGATTTCAAATTTATTGTGTTTCCGATACATCCTCTTCAATATTGAACCCTCAAGGAGTGTGGGATGGCAAATTTGAAGGTTCAAGTCTTGTTTATTTAAGACCATATATTGCAGATGATGTTTTATTACTCAGAATTAGGAAAAAGTTGGATTTATTTTATTTGGTCGAAATAAATGAAAACTTGGTCGATGTTACATACCAGTTCTTCACAACTCATAGTTGTGGTAAAAAGTTTGTTAACTAACTAAATAAAATTTTGTATTTTCCAATTATGACAATATAGAGGAAAATTAATTAAAGACTACTGTTTTTGATGAAAGCGACTGTTTTTAACAAATATGTTTATCTGTTTTGGGAAAACCTCACTAAAATAGGTGTGGTTTTGTTTACGCTGGTATATGTTTTCTTTTTAGGCATGTGTTGCGGGACCGAATACTCTGAGGGACTGCCTTACACTCTGTTGAAGTCTCGAGACACTGATGGTCAACTTTCCTCTTGTGAAATTGAAGGGAGAAAAATATATCATTACAAGAAAACGAAAAAGATTGATGGCTTGCAATATTATTATCGAGGCGATAAAGACGTTAAGGATGAGTGGGGGCTTGTGTATGAAGATGAAAAAGGTCACCATCCGTTAGTATCTGTTTTAGTCCCCTTTCAACAATCGTCTGGTTTAGTGTTTTTCGTTTTCGATAAGCCCAATGAGTATACGGTCTATTATTATTTAAACAAGGAGGGTGATCAAATTGACAGTATTTGGGTTGACGTGCAGCCCTTTTCGAAAGAAGTTGTGCTCAGAAAATTAAATCCGCCTGATTTTAACGAACCGTATATGGAGAATGCGACTTGTTTTGTAGATAGGGGGCAAAGATGATATCAAAAATATTGTCCATTCTGTGTATTTTAGCGCTGTGTGTCGATGCTGTAATTGAGATTCAGCATTTTTTGTTGGACGCCTCTTTTGATAGTTTTAGCTTAATTTGGGTAATGCGTTGTTTTGTTATTCTGCTTATGATTGTTTCGGCTGTAGCCCTGTTTGTTGAAACGATAAATGTACGTGTTCGGTTTTTACCAAGAAAGCTATGGCTTGTTCTTGTTTGGTTAATTGTGTTCGTTGGTTGGTGCCAATTGTAGTGCCCGCCGAATTGATGCAAAAATTGCAACTTTAAATCGTAAAAAGCTTATAAGCTCCTGAAAATTTCCTATGATTGGAGTGGTGTTACAATTTTAAACCATAATCATATTGTATGTGGATTAGTATTTAATTTATGAAAATATTTGAAGCCATCCTTAAATTTTTAATAGTACTTGGTTTTATTATTGGAACAATTTTGTGGTATTTTATTTTGCCCGGAACAGATAAAGGGGTCGATAACTTCCTCAAATCTATTCCATCAGAAGAAAAGATGGAAAGAGTATGTAAAATTGAAGGCAAAAAGGTGCAACAAAACAACGAGAGATTACCTCCTAGTATGTTGAACAGATACTTTAATGGAGGTCATTGTTTTTATATAGAAAGTTCGTTTTATTATACAGATACTACAAAGTCGAACGAGTTTGGCGAAATTTTAAACTTTCGATCTCCGCTCATTTGTAATGGCCTTGGTGGTCTTTCAAAGATTGCCATTGAGGAATACCCTGACAAATTTATTTTCTATTACACAAAAGAATCACAGGATGGTTTCTCCGTTATTCATAACCCGTTTTCTAAAGAAATCGTATTTGAGCAGGTATCTGATTCAGAATTGAACAAAATTGAAAATAAACTTTGTGAGTTTGGAATATGAAATTGAATGTTTTGACAGATAAGGTTCTTTCTGCTCTATGTTTTTTTGTGTTGTCTATAGATGCAATAAGGGATTTGTATTTTTATATCTGTTATCGCGAACAATTTTTTGCAAAGGTTCTTTGTGCTTTTTCAAGCTGTTTTTATCTTGTCTCTGCCGTGTATCTTGTTCTTGATCTATTCGGTGTAAAGAACGTTCGTTCATATATGTGGATGTGTTTTTTTGCATTTGGTCTTGTACTAGATGCGCTGTATTATTTGATTGCTATTGTTGCTAGTTGACCTTAGATTATATAAGTGGATGGAATATTCTCCGCTTGAGAACGCGTGAACTATTTTAATCCGATTTTCGGAATGGGAACTTCAGAATGTTTTATTTTGTGATTTATTTTATTGCAAGTATTCCTTTTATTGCCGTGTTTCAAATTCATGTTTTCGCATTGAATAAAACGAAGAAATTTAAGTTCTGGCATTTTTTTTACAAATATTAACAGCCCCTATTAGTGTTTTTTCTTTTTTTGGTCCAGCTTTTTTAGGACTTTGTATAAATGATTCTGAGATTAGAGAAGGAATTGCTATTTACACGACTTCCTTAGTTAGTCTGTTTAACATGAGCGTTTTTTTTTATGAATTAGTTAAATATGGAAAAGAAAAATATAAGAAGTAACTGGATTATGTAGAAGTTCAATAAGAGAGCCGCATGGTAGCTATATCCATAGCTGAATTTTCCCCAAAAGGTCGCCCCAAGCGCCTGAAAATTCCTATGATTGGAGAGGTATGCCTGTTGAATTCATGCAATATCCTCCGCTTGAGAATACGGGAGTATCCGGTGATACTTTGTTCAGGCTGACGGTTGCCTACGACTACCGCAGTTTCGGCGAGCAGGTTGTTCTCTCGGAACCTGCCGACAAGGTGACCGAGAACTTCACCGGCAAGGAACTGGATGACGAAACCGTACCGAACTACTTCGGCGCGAGATATCTCGACCCGATTGATGCCGATGCCACTTATATAGACAACTATTCTGGTCAAATTGAGTGTCAAATAACAGGAAAGTTTAATGGCAATTCTAGTCCTGCACAGAATTTGCTACATGAAATGGTTAGTCATGGCATTCCAATAATGTTAGATGACAGAGATTCCACAGCATCTGCTGTTGAAGAGGAACAGAAGGCTGTTGATGGTGTTTTCCCTGTTGATGTACCTGATCATATAATAGACCGACGTTATGAGGAATAATGAAAATCTTTCTACAGCTAATCATACTTGCTTCTTTAGGTGAGTTTGCATATTGCAAATGTGTTGGCCGAATAGAGGACAATATCCCTAGTGGTATTATGCTTAAAATACAAAGCAATCAAAAAGATGGGCAATGCTGGACGAATGCAGTTGGTTATATCTATCAATTAACGGAAAACGAAAACAATATATTTATAAAACTGTTGCCCCCAACAGGTAAAATAGTTGGTAATAATACGAAGGAAGTATGGCATGTAGAATTTCACCGTATAAAACCAATTCAAAAAAACGATTATGTTGTTCTTGAATGGAAAAATATGGGGAAAAAGGCGAATAATCAACATGATTTTCGTAGAGATAATTTCGCTCCTATCGATAGGATAAAGAAGGGACAAAAATTGATTATAGATATACCTTGTCTCGACGAAAAAACTGCTAAAGAAGCGCGGCCTTTTAATATATCAAAACCTTTGTATCCGACGCTTCGTTGTGAAATTGCTCCGGCTGACAAGGATTATTTTAGCGAATAAAAATTCCAAGCGCCTGAAAATTTCCTATGATCGGAAAAAGGTCTTGCCCGTTTACGATTTGACGGTAAATGATACCCTGTACAAGATTAAGCCGAATCGGATATATTCGGCCGATAGTTTAATAAAGCGCTTCGTCGACGTAGATGCTGGTATCTATAGGAATATCGCCGAGGCTGGGGAAGAATTCAATGTTCTCCGTTTTTTGTTTGTCGAGGCATGATTTCTTGATTGTATTGAATGATGCTGCGATATCCATTACCGACATGCATTCGTCTTGCAGACATGCGCTAAAGCCTATGGTGGGCGTGTAAGAAGTGCCGGCTTTCTTTATGTGCTGGCTGGGGCTTGCGATAAAGAATTCTTGGCTTACTTCGATAAGGCATCCCTTGTTGATGCGGTACGATATATAACTGGTGGTGGTGTCGCGGCCGTTGTTATCGGTGTATCTGTAGGCGTAGTTCCAGGTATCCTGATTCATGATGTCAAGGCGGTCACAGAAGGTCCCCGTCGGGTCGAAACGGTATTGCTCGTTGGTGGCCCAGCCGCTCGATGATGAACTTTCCGGTGTCGGTGTCGAGCTTGTATCTAGGGACGACCAGGTTACGGGACTGGGGCATTCGCCGTAATAACTGGGACGCCCGAGGGCTTCATTCTTGGTTATAAATTCGCTTGCAATGTCACCTACGCTGCTGGAACTTGTTTTCCCTGAATTGCCGGAGCCGTTGTTCCCTGAACTGCTGGAGGTAATGTCGCTTTCTGGTTGTTCCTGATTGCTGGGAGACGTGCTTGAGCCGTCGTCGCAGGCGATGAATGTAGTCATTGCGAATGTAAAGAAGAACCCCAAAAGAACTTTGTACATACAGAAAATCTCCTTGGCCCATAATTTACAAAAAAAGAAGAATCCCCGCCTAAAAAATGAAGGCGGGGATTCTTGATAAAGGCGGTAAACGACTACAGCACGCCGTGGCAGGTGCGGCTGATGACGTCGTCCTGCTGTTCCTTCGTCAAGGAGAGGAACTTGACGGCGTAGCCGGAAACGCGGATGGTGAAGTTCGCGTATTCGGGCTTTTCCGGGTGGGCCTGCGCGTCGAGGAGCTTTTCCACGCCGAACACGTTCACGTTCAGGTGGTGTGCGCCCTGGTCGAAGTAGCCGTCCATCACGGTCACGAGCTTCTGGGAGCGTTCCTCGTCGCTATGGCCGAGGGCGTTCGGGCTGATGGTCTGCGTGTTGCTGATGCCGTCGAGCGCGTACTCGTAGGGGAGTTTCGCGACGGAGTTGAGCGATGCCAAGAGGCCGTTCTTTTCGGCGCCGTAGCTCGGGTTTGCACCGGGAGCGAACGGGGCGTGGGCCGGGCGGCCATCGGGGAGGCTGCCGGTTGCCTTTCCGTACACGACGTTGCTGGTAATCGTGAGGATGGAGGTCGTGGGTTCCGCATCACGGTAGGTGTGGTGCTTCTTGACCTTTCCGATGAATTCCTTGAGGAGCCATACTGCGATTTCGTCGGCGCGGTCGTCGTCGTTGCCGTACTTCGGGAAGTCGCCTTCGACTTGGAAGTCCTTGGCAAGGCCGTTTTCGCCGCGGATGACCTTGACCTTTGCGTACTTGATGGCGCAGAGGCTGTCGACCACGTGGCTGAAGCCCGCGATACCCGTCGCGAACGTGCGGCGCACATAGGTATCGATGAGGGCGAGTTCCGCGGCTTCGTAGTAGTACTTGTCGTGCATGTAATGGATGAGGTTCAGCGTATTCACGTAGATACCCGCGAGCCATTCGAGCATGATGTCGTACTTGTGCATCACTTCGTCGTAGTTCAGGTAGTCACCCGTAATCGGGGCGAGTTCGGGGCCAATCTGCATGCCGGGCACGAGACCTGCTTCTTCGTCCTTGCCGCCGTTGATGGCGTAGAGGAGGGCCTTGGCGAGGTTCGCGCGGGCACCGAAGAACTGCATTTCCTTGCCGGTCTGCGTCGCGGAAACGCAGCAGCAGATGCTGTAGTCGTCACCCCAAACCGGGCGCATCACGTCGTCGTTTTCGTACTGGATCGAGCTGGTCGTCACAGAAATGAACGCGGCGTATTCCTTGAAGTTTTCGGGCAGGCGCTTGGTGTAGAGAACGGTGAGGTTCGGCTCCGGAGAGGGGCCCATGTTCTCGAGCGTATGCAAGAAGCGGAAGTCGTTCTTGGTGACCATGGAGCGTCCGTCCTGGCCCATGCCGGCGACTTCGAGGGTTGCCCACACCGGGTCGCCGCTGAAGAGCTGGTTGTAGGACTCGATACGGGCGAATTTCACCATGCGGAACTTCATGACCATGTGGTCCACGAGTTCCTGCGCTTCGCTTTCGGTGAGCGCGCCGTTCTTGAGGTCGCGTTCGATATAAATGTCGAGGAAGGTCGAGATGCGGCCCACGCTCATGGCGGCGCCGTTCTGCGTCTTGATGGCGGAAAGGTAGCCGAAGTAGAGCCACTGGAAGGCTTCGCGGGCGTTGGTGGCGGGCTTCGAGATGTCGAAACCGTAGCTTGCGGCCATCACCTTCATGGCCTTGAGGGCCTTGATCTGTTCTGCAACTTCTTCGCGCAGGCGGATGACGTCGTCGGTCATGGTGCCGTCGCCAACGTGGGCGAGGTCATTCTGCTTCTGCTTGATGATGTAGTCGATACCGTAGAGGGCAACGCGGCGGTAGTCGCCCACGATGCGCCCGCGGCCGTAAGTATCCGGAAGACCGGTGAGCAAGTGAGCCTTGCGGACGGCGCGGATTTCGGGAGTGTAGCAGTCGAACACGCCCTGGTTGTGCGTCTTGTGGTAATCGGTGAAAATCTTGTGCAGCTCGGGGCTCGGCGTGTAGCCGTACTGCTGGCAGGATTCTTCTGCCATCTTGATGCCGCCGAACGGCATGAATGCGCGCTTGAGCGGCTTGTCGGTCTGCAAGCCCACGACCTTCTCGAGGTCCTTGAGGGATTCGCTGATGTAGCCCGGCTTATGGCTCGTAATCGTCGAAACGATATCGGTGTCCATGTCGAGCACGCCGCCCTTCTTGCGTTCTTCGGCCTGCAGCTTCTGGAGCTCGCCCCAAAGTTTTTCAGTGGCGTCGGTCGGACCCGCCAAAAATTCCTTGCCGCCTTCGTATGCGGTGTAGTTACGTTGGATGAAATCGCGGACGTTGATTTCGCTCTGCCAGAGTCCGCCGTTAAAGCCTTTCCAAGCTTCACTCATTATGTACCTCTTTGCTCGGAACCCTACACCCATATAAGCGGGTCCGAGGCTTTTGTTTCTTTGTTTTTTCTTACAATGCAATATAGAAAGTTTGCGGTCCTGGGTACGAGGATTGAATTGTGGAAATGGCGCTGCCGGCAGGGGCCTGCAACGCGGGTCTCTCGTAACCTTTTACAAATCAATGAATTAGGTTTGCAGTGTGAGGGAAATCACTCGAACCGGAGCGCCTCGATGGGGTCTAGCCGGCTCGCCTTGCGGGCAGGGTACCACCCGAAAAATACGCCGGTAGCAAAGCATACGCCGAAGCTCACGATGACGCTCATCGCCGATACGCTCATGGGCCAGTTCATCACGTTCTTCACGATTTCGGAGGCGGCGACTCCGAGCGCGATTCCGATGGCACCGCCGAGCAGGCTGATGATGACGGATTCGAAGAGAAACTGGAGGAGAATGTCGCGGCCGCGCGCGCCGATGGCCATGCGGAGCCCGATTTCCTTGGTGCGTTCGGTAACGGAGACGTACATGATGTTCATGATGCCGATGCCGCCTACAAACAAGCTAATGCCCGCGATGGCGGTGAGCACCAGCGAAAGCAGGTCCGACGTGCTCGTGACCATCGTAATCATTTCTTCTTGCGTGAAGATGCGGAATGGGTCGGTGGGCTTTGTCCAGCTGCGGCGTTCCTTGAGGATGCCCATGATTTCTTCGGTCGCCTTCTCGGCATAGCCTTCGCCGATGGAGTTCGCGAGAATCTGGCGTATCTTGGTCGTCGCGCCGAAGCGTTTCATCACGGTCTGGTAGGGCGTGAAAATCACGTCGTCCTGGTCCTGCCCGAAATCGCCTGAGCCCTTCGCCTTGAGGGTGCCGATGACTTTCAGCGGGATGTTCTTGTAGCGGATGGTTTTCCCGATGGGGTCCGTGTCCGCGAAGAGGTTCTTGACGACGGTCTGCCCGATGACGCAGACTTTCGCCATGCGGTCGGTTTCGTCGTCGAACATCACGCCGTCAGCGATTTCGTAGTTGCGTATCTTGAGGTAGTCGGCCGACACGCCGGAAAGGCTCGTGGGGGAGTTGTTGTTCCCGACGATCGCCTGCCCGCCCACGGAAATCAGGGGCGAAACGGCGTCGATGTAGGTGGCTTCCTTGCGGAGCGCTATCACGTCTTCTTCTTCGAGCGTCTCGGTGGAACTGCTCGCGTCCATCTGCACGCCGCCGCGCCTGCTCTGGTTCGGCATGATGGTGATGGCGTTCGTGCCCATCGCGGTCATCTGCTCCTTGATGGATTTTTTGGAGCCTTCGCCCATCGCGACCATGGTGATCACGGCGGCAACGCCGATGACGATGCCGAGCACGGAAAGAAAGGTACGCATGCGGTTGCGGAGCAGCGCCTTGAGGGAAATCTTTATGAGAGTAATCGGGCCCATTATTCCTCCTCGTCAAATTGTTCCGGCGGAGGGAGCGCCTCGAAGGCGGCTTTCGCGTCTTGCATGTCGTTCTTCACGTCTTTTTTCAAAAGCCCGTCGCGGAGCGTGACGGTGCGTTCGCTGAAGGTCGCTATGTCGGGTTCGTGCGTCACGAAGGCGATGGTTTTGCCCTGCCGGTGCAGCTGCTGGAAAATCATCATGATTTCGTAGCTGGTACGCGTGTCTAGGTTTCCGGTCGCTTCGTCGGCGAGGATAATCACGGGGTCGTTCACCAGGGCGCGGGCGATGGCCACGCGCTGCTGCTGGCCGCCGGACATCTGGTTGGGCAGGTGGTTCATGCGGTCTTCGAGGCCCACCATCTTGAGTGCCGCTATGGCGCGGCGGTGGCGCTCGTCGGCGGAAATTTTCGGGTTGTACAGGAGCGGCAGTTCTACGTTCTCGATGGCTGTGGTACGGCTGAGCAGGTTGTAGCTCTGGAACACGAAACCGATTTTCTGGTTGCGGATTTTCGCGAGGGCGTCGCCCTTGAGCTTTTCGGTGTGTTCGCCGTCCAGAATGTAGTGGCCGGAGGTCGGCCGGTCCATGCAGCCGAGGATATTGAGCATCGTGGACTTGCCGGAACCGGATGTTCCCATGATGGTCACGAATTCGCCGGGGTAGATATCGAAACTCACCCCGCGCAGGGCATGCACGGTTTCTTCGCCCATTTTGAAGTCGCGGCGGAGGTTTTGTATCGAAAGTATGGGATTTTTTTGTGTCATTTTCATTAATTTAGATGCTCTTGCCGATGTTTCCGTTGCATTTCGGCCCTAAGATAAATATCTTTATAGAGGTTGTGTGGCGAAAAGCTGGTTGCGAAGGCTAACCAGAAGTCGCCACGTTTTGTTTTTTTTCTAGCTTTCTTGGGTAGTATGCGCTGTCCCTGAAATTGCGTATGTTGTCGCATGACAAGGACTTGGAGATATTGTTGATGGAAAATAAGGTTGCACAGAGTGCCGTCGCTCCGAAGCCCGATGACGATGAAATCGATATTCTAGAAATATTGGTTTTTCTCAAGAGCAAGTGGCGATTCTTGATAATCTTTTTGATTCTGGGCGTCATCGCCGGCGGGATCGCGTCCATGTGGATGCGTCCGGCCTATAGCAGCGATATCTTGCTCCAGGTCGATGTCAAGGGCAACAAGTCTGTCAAGGCGCTCGGCGAAATGGGCGCCCTTCTGGATGCGTCTTCCCCGTCCGAAGCCGAAATGCAATTGCTCAAGAGCCGCATGGTGCTCGCTTCCGTGGTGGAAGAGGAACGCATCTGCTTCTCGGCCAATCCGCTCAACAAGATGGACCGCCTGCTGCACCGCGAAGGGCGAATGGACCTCGAATACCTGAAGATCCCGAAGTCCGTAAGCCAGGCGGGCATGAAGATTTACGCCCGTGTCCTCGCCGATACGTCCTCGTTCGAAATCTTGGACGACGACGAGAAGGTGATTCTGAAGGGTGTCGTGGGCGAGACGTACCGCCAGCCCTATGCGGGTGATTCGCTCATCGTGTGCGTGCGCTCCATAAAGGCGACTGCGGGCCAGATGTTCCTGCTTGCGGCTATCCATCCTCAGATTGCGGTCGCGGGCCTCCTCAAGAGCCTGAACGTCGCCGAGGAGGGCAAGAATTCCGGCATCATCCGCGTGAAGATGACCCACAAGTATTCCGACCGCGTGGCGGAAATCCTCAATTCGGTCGCCAATACCTACCTCAAGCAGAATATCGAGATGCGTAGCGCCGAGGCGAAGAAGACCCTCGAGTTCCTGGAAGAACAGCTCCCGGGCGTGAAGGCAAAGCTTGATTCCGCGGAACACAAGCTGACCTCGTACCGCCATACGAAGGGCACGATCGACCTTTCGGGCGAAACGCGCGTGCACCTCCAGAAAGATGTCGAACTGCAGCAGAAGCTCCTGGAACTCGAACAGAAGAAGCAGGAGGCGCTCAGGCTGTTCCAGGCGGAACACCCGACCATCCGTACCATCGAGCAGCAGCAGGCCAAGCTCAGGGGCGAACTCGCGAAGCAGCAGAAGGCTGCGGCGAAGCTCCCGCTCACCCAGCAGGAAGTCCTTTCCCTGCAAGAAGAGGTGGAAGTCAACAACAGGCTCTACACGAACCTCCTGAACAATATCCAGCAGCTCCGCGTGGTACAGGCGGGCGAAGTCGGGAACGTGCGTATTGTGGACCGCGCCTATGTGCCTATCAAGCCCAGCAAGCCCAACCGCAAGCTCATCTTCTTGGGCGTGGTGTTCGGCTTCCTACTTTTCGGCTGCGCTCTCGTGCTCGTGCGCCGCATGACCCAGAACGGCGTCGCCAGCAGCAGCGAACTTGAACTTGCGACTGGCATCGGCGTATACGGCAAGCTCCCGTTGATAGGGAAGGATACCGTCAACAACGTGCTCAAGCCTGTCGTACACGAAAACCCCGACGAACCTTTCGCCGAAGGCATTCGCGCCCTCAGGACCGCCCTCGAGTTCTCCCTGATGATGGACAAGGACAAGGTGCTCATGGTTACGGGCCTTGTCGAGGGCGTGGGCAAGTCTTTCGTTTCTATAAACCTCGCGAGTTCCTTCGCCATGTCGGGCAAGAAGGTGCTGCTCGTGGACATGGACCTTCGCCGTGGCCACATGTTCGAACGCAGCCACAAGGGCCTCTGCGAGATGCTCCGTACCGACAATTACTCCGACGAGTACATCGAGAAGGTTTTCGAGAACTTCCATGTGCTGGCCTCCGGCAAGCGCGTGGTGAACCCGGGTGACCTGCTTGGCAAGGACCGCTTCGGGAAGTTCCTCGATATCGCCCGCTCCCAGTACGACCTGATTATCCTGGATACGCCGCCGGTGTTCCAGTGCAGCGATGCGCTGCTCGTCGAAAAGTACGTAGACCATATTTTGTGCGTGCTCAAGCATGCCTCGCATTCCATGGAAAGCATCCAGGATGCGCTCGCCATGTTCGACCGCAGTACAGACAAACCTTTGCCGAAGGCGTTCGTGTTCAACAAGTGTGAACGCAACCGCTCGGGGTATGGCTATGGTGGAAACTATGGCTATTACCACAGGAAGTATTAACACACAAAGGAGAATAGATGAAGAAATCAATCGTTCTTTCACTACTAGCCGTTGGCCTGGCCTTCGCCCAAAGCGGGTTGATGGCTGGATCCGACGGTCTTCACCAGCAGAACGCCTACACGCTGGGCCAGTGGAATCTCGCCATTGGCGTGGGCGGCGACCTCGCGCTGGATTCCTGGAGCCTGAGCCGTGGCGGTGCTTATACCTCCAACGGCAAGACCCATGGGCTCAACGAATGGGACGGCTCCCTTTCTGGCAGAGTCAATCTGGGACTCGGTTTGTTCGACTTCTTGGATGTGGGTGCTAGCCTTCCGCTTTACTACGAGCACGCTAACGATGAGTCTGGCGTTGCTGGGTGGTACGAAATGTGGACGACCAGCCGTGGCGACCTCGACCTGTGGTTGAAGGCCCGCATCCCGTTCGACGACGACCGCGTTTTCGGACTTGCTGCCATGTTTGACTTCTACATCCCGACGGGTGAAACCTCTGCGGGTATGCGTCCCCGCCACGCCTGGTACCTGAACGACCAGGGCATCACGCATCCGTTTACCGCCGATGCGTTTGCGGTGGCCGGAACCCTCGTGATGACTCTCGACTTCTCCAAGGTGAACGTGCCCTTCCGCTGGAACGGCCATGCCGGCTTCGTGTATGCGACTGGCGAAGGCGAAGCCAATACGTTCGTCTATGGCACGGGCATCAACTGGCTCCCGCTCTCCTGGTTGGACGCCTTTGTTGAATACTCTGGCGAATTCCGCGTAGAGAAGACGGGCTATCCGCGTGACCCGCTGGAAGACCCGATGCTCATTACTCCGGGTCTCCGCTTCCACCTGCCGGCGAACATCGACTTCGCTATTGGTCTGGATGTGGCTGTTCGCGCTCTCAGGAACTTCCGCTATGACTACCAGAAGGAAATGAAGAACGTCGACGACTACACCGTCCACTACATGGATGAAAAGGGTCACAGGGCTACTTACGGTTATGTCCCGACTCCGCTCTATGCCGGTACTGCCGCCCTCACCATGCGCTTTGGCGACAACAAGAAGGATTCCGACGGCGATGGCGTGCTCGACAGCAAGGATAGCTGCTCCAGCACTCCGTCCGGTGCCGTGGTCGACTCCGTGGGTTGCCCGCTCGACGGCGACAAGGATGGCGTTCTCGATGGATTCGACAAGTGCCCGGGTACTCCGGAAGGCGCAACCATCGACTCTGTCGGCTGCCCGTTCGATTCTGACAATGATGGCGTTTACGACGGTATCGACAAGTGCGCCAACACCAAGCCCGGTGCAAGCGTCGGTATCAATGGCTGCGAAGGTGACTTCGACGGCGACGGTGTGGAAGATTCCTTCGACCGCTGCCCGAATACCAGGGCCGGCGCTCCGGTTGACTCCGCAGGCTGCCCGCTCGATAACGACAAGGACGGCGTTGCCGACGATCTGGACAAGTGTGCCGATACTCCGGCTGGCTTTACGGTCGATTCTACCGGCTGCCCGCTTGATGCCGACAAGGATGGCGTGCCCGATGTTCTCGACAAGTGCCCGAATACTCCGGCTGGCGTGCCTGTTGATACTCTTGGCTGCGCTGCTGATGCCGACAAGGATGGCGTTGCCGACGCTATTGACAAGTGCCCGGGTACCAAGCCTGGTGCTCAGGTGAACGCTGAAGGCTGCGAAGGCGACTTCGACGGCGACGGAATTCCGGATGCCGTTGACCAGTGCCCGAATACCAAGGCCGGCGTGCCTGTCGATACTACTGGCTGCCCGTCTGATGCTGACAAGGATGGCGTGTTCGACGTGAACGACAAGTGCCCGAATACTCCTGCCGGAACGACGGTCGACAACACCGGTTGCGCCGCTGACTTCGACAAGGATGGCATCTCCGATGATCAGGACAAGTGCCCGAACACCAAGCCCGGCGTGAAGGTCGACACGAACGGCTGCCCGCTCGATGAAGACAAGGACGGCGTGCCCGATGGCATTGACCAGTGTGCCGGTACTCAGAACGGTGCTCCGGTTGACTCCGTGGGTTGCCCGCTCGATACCGACAGGGACGGCGTGGCCGATTACCAGGACAAGTGCCCGAACACCATCGAAGGTGTGAAGATCGACAAGAAGGGCTGCCCGGTCAACAAGAAGGAAGATCTCGAACGCCTCAAGAAGGGCATCCAGTTCAAGACCGGTTCTTCCAAGCTGACCAAGGCCAGCTACAAGACTCTCAACCAGATTATCAAGTTGCTGCAGAAGTACGAATCCGCCAAGCTCGAAATCCAGGGTCATACCGACAATACGGGTTCCGACGTGGCCAACAAGAGGATTTCTCAGGAACGTGCCGATGCCGTGGCCAGCTACTTCACCCAGAAGGGTATCTCTGCTGACCGCATTCGCGCCATGGGCTACGGCTCCGAAATGCCGATTGCCGACAACAAGACAAAGTCTGGCCGCTCCAAGAACCGCCGCGTGGAACTCGTCCCCTTCCAGGACTAACCGCGACTAGGTTCTAGGAATTCCTAGAAATTGAAAAACGTCCGCTTCGGCGGGCGTTTTTTTTTGTATTAGAGTTTTTTTATTTCTTGAAAACCCACTTTTTGTAGAGGGTGTAGCTCACGAGCACGTAGACGATGTTTGCCACGATGTTGGCGAAGAACGTTGGCTTCATGAACTGCGAAATCCACACGGTGAACTCGTGGAGCGCCCCCACATGGGCGAGCATGTACTTTGTGCCTTCGAGTGCCGCGAGGTTGAGCCCGTAGCTGCACAGGAAAACGATTGCGAATCGGAGAACTTCGGTGCGCTTCTGGTTGTGGCTCTTGAAATTCCAGATGCGGTTCATGAGGTAGCTGTTGATGCCGCCCGCGACGAACCCGAGGAAATTCGAAAGTTCGACGTTCCAGTTCAGCCACTGGTGCAGAATCCACACGGTGGCGAGCGTGATGAGCGTGTTCATGACGCCGATGGCGTTGTATTTGATAAAGTGAAGCACAGACGGGAAGATAGTAAATCTATCTTTAGCGCATGAATTGGATTGAAGGCAAAAAGTGCGATGCCGCTGCTGCGGCCGAAATGATTCAGGACGGTGACATTCTCGGGGTTTCGGGCTTTACGCTCGCCGGTTACCCCAAGGCGGTCCCGCTCGCGCTAGCCGCCCGCGCCGAAAAACTGCATGCCGCGGGCGAGAAGTTCCAGGTGACGCTCTATGCGGGCGCTTCTACCGGCGACAGCTGCGATGGTGCTCTCGCACGCGCGGGCGCTCTCAAGCTCCGCATGCCTTACCAGAGCAACCCGAGCCTCCGCAAGGGAATAAACGACGGGAGCATCCGCTACATCGATGCGCATCTAGGCAAGATGGGCTACCTCGTGCGTACGGGTACCATACCTGCGCCTACTGTCGCCGTGATCGAAGTGAGCGCCATATTGCCGGACGGCCGCGTGTGCCTTTCTACTTCGGGCGGAAATTCCGTATGCTACCTGGAAATGGCCCCGAAAATCATCCTGGAACTGAATACGCGCCTGGGCGATAGCTGCATCGGCATGCACGATGACGCCCTGCCCGAACTTCCGCCGCATGCGAGGCCCCTGCCGGTATATTCCGCAGGCGACCGCGTCGGCAACGATTTTGTCAAGATAGATACGAATAAAGTAATCGCCATCGTCGAAAATGACGGTTTTGACGAGGTGACGCCTTTTGTGCAGCCCGACGAAGTCTCGAAGAACATCGGCGAACGCATTTTGGACTTCATCCGGTTCGAGGAATCGCACGGCAGGCTCCCGAAGGGAATGGCCTACCAGAGCGGAGTCGGGAAGGTCGCGAATGCGGTGCTTTGCGCGATGGCCGACGATGACCGCCTCGGGCGTATCGACCTGTTTACCGAAGTCATTCAGGAGGCGGTGCTCCCGCTTTTGAAGAAGGGCAAGCTCGGGGTGGCGAGCGGTACGGCGCTCACGCTTTCACAGGCCGCCCAGCAGGAATTCGTGCAGAACGCCTCCGAGTGGAAAAAACATTTTGTGCTGCGCCAGCAGGAAGTGAGCAACAGTCCCGATGTCATCCGCCGCGTGGGCGTGATTTCGATGAATACGGCCCTCGAAGCCGACATTTTCGGGAACGTGAACAGCAGTCTCGTGTGCGGCTCGGCGATGATGAACGGGATTGGCGGCGCGGCGGATTTCGCCCGCAATTGCGCTCTCGGGTTCTTCTTGACGCCGTCTGTCGCAAAGGGCGGCGCCATCAGCAGCATCGTGCCCTACGTGAGCCATGTGGACCATACGGAACACGACACCCAGATTTTCGTGACGGAGCAGGGCCTTGCCGACCTCCGCGGGCTTTCTACCGAAGAACGCGCAAGGCTCATTATCAAGAACTGCGTACACCCCGATTTCAAGGACGAAATGACCGAATTCTTGGAATACGGCCTGCGCCATGCCAAGGGACAGCACCTGCCTTTGCCGTTGGACAGGGCTTTCGAGATGCATTTGCGCTTCTTGGCGACCGGAAACATGAAAAAATAATAAGGCCATCCTCCTACCTATGTAAAAAAATGTTATTTTAAGGGTGTACACTCCCGCATGGGAGTGTGGATTGGGTAGGATTTTATGGCAAAGAAAAGAGGAGACTTTAGGGATTCAGTTCCCGTGTGGTTCGTGCTATGCGCGGCGTTTTTCCTGTGCGCTGCTTGCGGCGGTGATTCGGGTGCTTCTTCTGACCCCGAAGAAGATGAGGAAATTTCTTCAGCCGTAGACGAATCCCACAGGTTTTCGGGGAGAAGTTCTTCTTCGCGCGGTTTCTTCTATTCATCGAGGCATCATTCTTCTTCCTCTAGGGGCTCGGGTCGAGATACTATTGCGGATACGATCCTCAACGTGAAATCGTCTTCTTATAAGGTTTCCCGTGTGTTCCTGGGTGATTATATTGCGCCGCTCTTTGATTCCAGGAATGCTACCACGACGGCTCAGGTTTTCGACAAGAATGCGACATCTTGCAAGTTTGCTTTGGCATCGGACAAGGGCTGCACATTCTCCGAATCCGGAATCGAGGTCTCGTTCGACAACTTTGCGTTCTTGGATCCTTCTGCTACAGGGAAAATCTCGCTTTCTGCAATCAAGCAGGTTTCAAACGAAGATAGCGTTGGCGTGGATTTCTTTACGCACCTGCAGGCGGTTCGCGCAAGCATCCATATGGAAAGATCGACCTATGCGAGTTCCTCGGACCCCCTGAAGGCTTCCCTAGATGCGGGTGCTAGCGATATTTGGAAGTCATTCGACATGGATGCTCCCGTTGGTTCGAAAGATTCCGCTGGTGCGATGCTCGCCCTGCATATGATGATTTACGAAGCCCTGCTGGACAAGGGTGCTACCTTCCTGGATTCTATTGCGAATAATATTGGGACGAGCGGCCGCTGGAAAAGTTCCTCGGTGCCCGCCTCCATTGCGGATTTGATGATCTTGGCCGATGCCGTGGATGGCTATGCGGGCCTGCGCAGTAAGTTTGCGGCGACAAGCGGTGCGAATTCCGGTTTCGAGAAGCACCTGCAGACGTTCTACCAGCAGGAATTGGGCGTCGAAGCCTGCAAGGCTAGCAATGCGAACAAGATTCTCAAGGTGACGAACACCCATAGCCGCTATGCGGTGACGGACATTTCGGACTATTCGAAGGTCAAGGAACGCTTTGCCTGCAACAGCGCTGGCAAAATCTTCCTCGTGCCCGACAGCCTCAAGGATTTGTACGGCCTCGGCACCGGCAAGGAAGGCGATGTGCGCGTGGGCGGCTTCACCGGGAACCACTATTATACATATGAGAAGGGTTCCTGGAGGACTGCGACCGCACTGGAAAAGGATTCTTACTTTGTCCTGACTTCGGCGACGTCCGTCTTTACCGACATCAAGGATGTCTATGAAGGAATCAAGCCGAACGAGCGCGTTATTTTCGTGCTGAGGCATGCGGAACGCGGTGACGACACGAGCAAGGGCGGGACGCTTACCTCGAACGGCAAGACCCAATCGAGCGACGTGGGCAAGAGGCTCACCAAGTTCTCCGAAGATTTCGTGCTCGGCGCGTCGGAATTCCTGCGTGCGCATCAGACCGTGGAGAATATCGCAATCGGGCGAGGCCAGCAGTCCTCTATCCGTGACACGTTCCCCGAACTCAACGACGACTGGTACATTAAGGACATGGATGCTAGCGAGAAGGCGAAGTCCGAATGCGGTGGCGGTTGGGAACTGACTTCCAAGTATGCCTACACCGGCGCTTACACGACCGGACCCAACGCCGCGTTCTACAAGCTGAACGAACGTTCCGTGGAACTCATCGAGGACGTGCTCCTTGCCAAGTACAACGACCCGTCGCAGAGGTTCATTATCTTGAGTTCGCACGACAAGGTGATGGTGCCCTTGGTTGTCTACTGTACCAATTTCAAGGTAAACCTCAAGAAACATGATGGCGGAAAATGGCTCAACTATCTGGCCGGAATCGCCATAATCATCGATGAACTCGGGAACCGGCGGTATGTCCCCATAAAGGGCCTTAGTTCGGCATATATGTAGTTGATTTTTTGAGGGGAATTACTATTGTTCTTTTTTATGAAGACGTATTGGCCATTAGCACTAATCGCCCTTTTTCTCGTATGCTGTACTTCTGAAAATCCGGCATCAGACGACCCCGTAGACGGGGATTCGTCGTCGAGCAGCTATGAGGTATCGGGGTCGAGCGGTGGTCATCATCATCACCGCAGTAGCAGCAGTTCTGGCGCCAATCCGGGAAAGCCCGACGTTGTCCAGGATACGCTTATTCACGATACGACGACGGTGAGCGATGTGGACGATCTTCCCGAATGTACTTCCGCCAAAGAGGGCGAATCATTCTTGGTGAAAAGCGAGAACATCCTCCGCTTTTGCGTGGGCGGGGAATGGATCGCCTCCGATGTGGTGAAGGAATTTTTTGAATTGGGATGCCGCGACGGCATGCTCGTGCTTAATGGCGCCGGCGAGGAGACTGTAGAATCGAGCTCGTCGCATGGCACTACCTCGCCCTGGGGCGGGAACTACGGCAATTTCGGTGGCCAGAACAATTCGACCATCGATTCGCTTTCCGAACCGCGCATGGTTGGCGTTCATATTTCGGGTGCCGCACAGAAGGGCCCGTTCCGTTACGGGACTTCGGTAAAGATTGTGGAACTCGACAGCATGCAGCGTCTGGGCGATTCCAAGCGCACCCACAGGACCTGCATTACGGATGCCTCCGGAAATTACAGTTTCGACAGCGTCGACCTCGTATCCCCGTACCTGCGTATTGAAGCGAACGGGTATTTCCAGAACGAACTTACCGGCGGAATCTCGTCGCATACGGTTACGCTGAAGGCGGTCGTAGACGTGACGAACCGCGATACGGTAAACGTGAACATGCTGACGCACATGGAAGCCGAGCGCGTGCTGAAACTCGTGGAGAACAGCGGCAACAACCAGCCTATACGCACGGTGAAGGCGCAGGCCCTCAAGGAAATCCTTTCTTCGTTCGAAATAAGACTCGGCGGATCGTCTGGCGGAACCGGCGGCGGTGGCTATGGCGGCTTTGGCGGTTGGGGCCAGCAACAGCAGACGACTACCTCTACGGATGGCCGCTTTGCGGAAGATATCAGCCTGTTCGACGGTGACGAATACAGCGCGGCTCTCCTTGCCGTATCCATCATGATGCAGCGCAAGGGGTCTGGCAGCGAAATGCTCCAGTACGCATCGGGTATCGCTGAACGCATTAAGGGCAACGGCAACTGGGACGACAACAACGCGAAGGCGGACCTTGCCGACTGGCTCATGGTGCTTGATACGAGCGGAGCGTATGAGACCATCAGGTCGAATGTGGCGAGCTGGAACAAGGGAACGGTCCCTGATTTCGAAAAGCACCTGCGCAATTTCTGGACGGGCATTTACCAGTTCGGCAGTTGCAGTTCCATGAATGCGGGTACGGTCAAGTACGTGAACAACAGCCTGAGCAAGTTCTTTATCTCGTATTACGAACAGCCCGAAGGCACGCGCACGCGCTTCATATGCGATGCCGAGACGCACCAGTGGCGTACCGCGACCGATATCGAGAAGGATACGGTCGGGTTTGGCCGGGGCGACTACGACGGACAAATTCGCAACGGCAAGATCAATGCCGACAGGTACTATGTTTACGAACAGAGTAAGGGCAAGTGGCGCGAGGCTACGAGCGACGATATCCAGGAATTCGAAGATATCAAGGATGTTTATGCGAGCCTCGGTGCCGGCGAACGCGTCATATTCATCTTGCGCCATGCCGAACGCGGCGACGATACGGGCAAGAACGGCCACCTGACTTCCAACGGCAAAAAGCAGTCCCAGAGCGTGGGCGAAAAGCTCAAGGGCGGCGATATCGTGTTCGCGAATTCTACCTACACGCGCAGTAAGGAAACTTGCGAGAGCTTCGCTACTGGCGCAGGTGCGACCTATGCCGAGAATACCATCGAAGAACTGGATGGCGAATGGTACGTGAAGAACGATTCCAAGTTCGAAAGCTACAAGAATTCGGATGGCGGCGGCTGGGTGGTCGTTTCCGCATACGCCTATAAGGGTGCTTACACGGATGCCTTCTATGATTTTGACAGCCGCAGCGAAGAGTTCCTGAACGAAGTGGTGAAGCCCGGTTTTGCGAGGGCGAACAACCGCGTACAGGTGTGGATTTCGCACGACGTGCTGGTTACGCCGATAACGGTTTACTTTACGAATAAAAAGGTCAACCTGCGCTATTTCGATACAAAGCGCTGGATCAATTATCTTGCGGGTATTGCCATCATCATGGACAGCAGCGGAAACTTCCGCTATGTGCCTGTGCGTGGCCTTGACAATGGGACGATGACTATGTAACAGTAACTGGATGGGTGGTTATGAAATATGGGTGTCTTCTTGCTGCTGTCGCAGGCTTGAGTCTTCAGGCGTGCCTTGTCGCATGCGACGGCGAAACTTCCAATTCCGCGAATTGCGAAACGGACTGCTTCGAAACGGTCGTGCGCGATTCTGTCGTCATTCGCGACTCCGTTGTCGTACGCGATTCGGTGGTTATCCGGGATTCCGTAGTCCTCCGCGATAGCGTGCGGCTCATCGACAGTTTGCGGATTTTGGATAGCATTTACGTGAAGGATAGTATTCGCGTAAAGGACAGCGTCCATGTGAAAGACTGCATACGCATAATCGACAGCGTCGAAGTCGCGGACACCTCCGTCGATCGGAGGAGCCTTATCGCCCGCTATGTGGAACAGTCGGCGGTGAAGGAATTTGTCCCGCTGGAGTCGGTGCTCGGGAACCTGGCCGAAGACGAGAAGGTTATCGTATTGTTGCGCCATGCCGAACGCGGAGACGACTATTCTTCGACCGGCCCTCTGAACGATAACGGAAAGGAACAGTCCGAAGCTCTGGGCAAGAAGCTTGTCGGCGACCTGGATATTTATTATGCGGCATCGCATGCGACGCGCACGCTGCAGACTTGCACCTACATTGCCAAGGCCCGCGGCGAGAAGAATGCGGTCGTCGATACGATTGAACTTTTGGGCGGCCTCTGGTTCGTGAAGGATTCCGTCGTCTACAACAAGGCCAAGAAGGACCATGACGGAAGCTGGAACGTGACTACCAAGTGGTTGTACGAGGGCTCGTATGCCGATGCGTTCTACGACGTGGCGCCGCGCAGTGCGGAATACCTGGATAGTATAATTATCCCGGCCATGGAAAAGTCAGGGAAGCGCATGGGACTCTTCATTTCGCACGACCTGGTTTTATTGCCGATCGTGGTCTATGTTTCGGACAGGAATATAGACATGAAATATTACAAGTCGAGTTCGAAACGCTGGCTGAATTATCTTGCCGGCTTGGCGATTGTCCTGAAATCGGACGGGACGCTCGTCTTTTATGCGGTGAAGGGGCTCGATTCGGGAACGATGAAGAATTGACCCAAAATGGAAAAAACTAGTATTTGAGTTAATGAATAAAAATAGATGGTATGTTGGATGTTTGGCGGCCGCCATGGCTGTCGCGTTTGTCGTGGGTTGCGGCGGCGGTGAAAGCGTGGTGCCCGGTGAGGATGTTCCCGAAAAGACCTCCTTTTTTGATACGCTCATGGTGCAGGGGGCAGGCGACTTGCCCGGTTGCGACGGGAGCCGCGAGGGGCGCGCTTTTTTTGTCCGCAACGACAACCTTGCGCATTTCTGCGTGAACGGCGTGTGGCGCAAGGCAAGCGACTCGACGGACTTTAGCATTACCTGCAGCGACGGCTTTTTGCATGCGGTGGGGAAGGTTGTGCATGAACCGACGCCCATGCTGGATACGGTCCGCTATTCGGGCCTGTTGAACGCTTCGGTGCTGGGAACTGTGCAAAACGGCCCCTTCGTCTTCGGGGCTTCGGTTGCGCTTAGGAATTCCAACGAGAGCAATTTTTATCGGAGCGATGATGCCTATTCTCCCATTGGGGAAGCCTGCGTGCTCGCAAATGATGGTCGCTATAGGCTAGAAGATATTACCACGAATTCGAACTACGTGAAGATTTCTGCCACGGGTTATTACAGGAACATCGTTACGGGTAGAGTTTCCGATAACCCTGTGACACTTTCTGCGTTATCAAAGGTTGCGGGTTCCTTCGATGAGTTCGGCATTGCGGTGCTGACCCAGAACCGGGACTCCATAAATGTGAACGTGCTGACGCATCTGGAAATCCCGCGCATCGAACAGCTCGCGATGAACCACATTGAATTCGGTGCGGCAAAGGCGCAGGCGGAACGCGAAATCTTTGCGGCCTTCGGTATCGATACGGCGCAGCTCTACTCGCAGAACTTTTACACGGATGGCCGCATGGAAAAGCCTGTCGCCGAGGATTTGGACCTGGTCGGGAATACGGATTACAGTGCGGCGCTCCTCGCCATCGCGGCGATGCTTCAGGGTGACCGCAATGAAGGCGACATGATGAATTTCATCAACAACCTCGCCGAAGACATCAAGGGCGACGGCGTATGGAACGACCCGAACTGGAAAATCAAGATTGCGGACTGGGTCGTGGGCATGGATTCCAGCTGGAAGTATAACGACATCAGGAATAACGTGTCGGCATGGGGCGTGGGGCCAGTCCCGAATTTCGAAAAGTACATGCGGGCGTTCTTCCCGATTGCCTACGGGTTTGAACCGTGTGGCGCGTCGAATGCGGGGAAGGTCACCTACGTGAACCAGGGCCAGAGCGTTTATTTCGCGAACGACTACGAGCATGCGGACCACTCGCGGGTGCGCTTCATCTGCGATGCGAACGGATTCCAGTGGCGCGTCGCGACCGCCATCGAGAAGGATACCGCGGGCTTTGGCGCGGGTGAATACGACCGTGAAATTCGCGAAGGCCGCGTGAATCACGACACCTACTACATTTTCGATAGCGGCAAGTGGCGCGTCGCGACCCCGCAGGAGGCCGACGGCTTTACCGATATCGCGGAGGTGTATGCGAACCTCAAGTCTAACGAGAAGGCGGTATTCATCATCCGGCACAGCGAACGCACGAATGATACGGGCCCGAGCGGCCACCTGACCGATAACGGGAAGAAGTATGCCCGCGAACTCGGGGAGCGCATTGCCGCCGTCGGCAAGGAAGATTTCTATTTCGGTTATTCGGGCTACACGCGCACGCAGGAAACCTGCGAGGGAATCGCGCAGGGCAAGGGACAGGCGAACTACAGCCTCGATGTCCTCCCGTATATGGACGGCGCCTGGTACGTGAAAGATGCCGACAAGGCCGACGCCTACGTGGATTCCGAAGGCGGTTGGGAAGTGTACTCCAGGTATGCCTTTACCGGTGCGTACGATGATGCGTTCTACGATTTGGAGACGCGCAGCGAACAGTTGCTCAAGGACGAGATTCTTGCGAATATCTCGAGCATGAAGCGCGTGAACGTCATGTGCACGCACGATTACCTGGTGGTGCCGCTGCTCGCGTACACGACCGACGGACATGCGAACGTGCGCTATTACGAAAAATACCGCTGGGTCAATTACATGGCCGGAGTCGCGATGATTATCTCTGCCGACGGTTCCGTGCGCTATATTCCCGTGAAGGGACTTGACTCGGGAACGATGTAGACTATATTTCAAGTGTGGAAAATCGGACTTACGCAGCCATAGACTTGAAGTCTTTCTTTGCCTCGGTGGAATGCATCCTCCGGGGCATTGACCCGTTGAAGGCGAAGCTCGTGGTGGCCGACGAGAGCCGCACCGAGAAGACGATTTGCCTTGCGGTGACGCCTGCCCTGAAGGCTTACGGGATTCCGGGACGAGCCCGCCTTTTCGAGGTGAACCAGAAGTTGCGCGAGGTGGAGCGCCGCACGGGCGAGAAGGTCGAATATATAATTGCGAAGCCGCAGATGGCCAAGTATGTGGAGTATTCCACGAAGGTTTACAACGTTTACCTGAAGTACGTGAGCGCCGAAGATATTCACGCCTATTCCATCGATGAATGTTTTTTGGACTTGACGCGTTATCTGAAATTGTATAAGAAGTCGGCGCGCGAATTGGTGAAGATGATTATCCAGGACGTATTTACGACCACGGGAATCACGGCGACGGGCGGAATCGGCACGAACCTTTACTTGTGCAAGATTGCGATGGATATCATGGCGAAGCACGTGGATGCCGACGCGGACGGCGTGCGCATTGCGGAACTTGACGAGATGAGTTACCGCGGGCAGCTCTGGTCGCACCAGCCGATAACGAGCTTTTGGCAGGTGGGCCGCGGGATTGCGGCGCGCCTTGAAAAATGCAACCTGAATGGTGGCCGGGGAATCCGAACGATGGGCGATATCGCGCGCGTGAGCGTGAAGAACCCTGATGCGCTGTACAAGATGTTCGGCGTGAATGCGGAAATCCTGATCGACCATGCATGGGGTTATGAACCCTGCTCGATTGCCGATATCAAGAAGGCGAAACCCCGGAGCCGCAGTACCGGCGAGGGCCAGGTTCTGCAAGACCCGTACAGCTTCGAGAAGGCGCGCCTCGTGGTGCGCGAGATGGTCGATACCGTCTCGATGGCGCTGGTCGAGCACAACCTGGTCGCGAAGGGAATGGTGCTTACGGTGGGCTACGACCGCGAAAATGTGGACAAGGGAATTTACCGCGGCGAGACTGTGGTGGATTATTACGGACGCACGATTCCGAAGCCCGCTCACGGCACGGCATCCCTCGGGCATTATTCCAGTTCGCAGTCCGCTTTTGCCGAAGCGGTGATGAACCTTTATGACCGCATCGTGAACCCTGCGCTTACGGTGCGTCGCCTGAACCTCGTGGCAATTGACGTGGTGGACGAAAGCAACGAAGGTTTCGACCTGTTCACCGACGTGCAGAAGCAAGAACGTGAAAAGAAGCGTTTGAAGGCGGAACTCATGATAAAGAAGCGTTTTGGCAAGAACGCCATCGTGAAGGGCATGGACTTGCAGGAAGGCGCCACCACCGTCGAACGCAACGGGCAAATCGGAGGCCACCGTGCGTGACGATTACAAGGACATCATCGACTTGCCGTATCCACGGAACGACTGGAACTTTCTCATGAAGCATCCGCGCATGAGCGTGGCGGACCGTGCGAAGATTTTCCACCCGTTTGCGGCGTTGCGCGGGCATTCCGAGGCGTTGGACGCTACGGCGGAACGCAAGCAAGATGCGGTCGAGAACGAGCTTACGCTGGATGACCAGAATTTTGGTGCCTAAATTTGATGCGTAGTTTTTTTGCGGAATTTTCGTTATAGTAAAAATCTATAGCAATCTATAAGAAAGTAGTATTGGTTATGGCCTTGTGCTATACCCCCCGTTTTTTTATTTTTGTGCCGCCTTTCTAACATGGAGGTGTTGTATGGAAAAACGCACGGGTCTCTTTTCAAACGGAATTATCTGGTTCGGAGTCGCCATCTCGGTTTCGGAAATCGAGGCGGGCATCGAAATCGGTGCCGCGTCTGCACCGGGTTCCCTGTGGCTCCCGCTGATTCTCGGTCACGTCTTGGGTGGCGTCTTGCTCTTTTTCGTGGGCCTTATCGGGGCGCGTGTCCGCCTGAACGCGATGGAGACGACCGCATCTACGTTCGGCAAGTACGGTTCCAAGTTCTTCGCTGCGCTGAACGTGTTCCAGCTGCTCGCTTGGGTGGCCGTGCTGAATGCGCAAGGTGCTTCGGCTTTGGCGGGCCTCAACCTGCCCATTTCTTTCCCGCTCACGTGCGTCATCCTTGCGGTGTTTATCGCCGTCTGGGTTTTCGTGGGGCTCAAGCGTTCCGCGAACGTGACGACGGTCGTGATGGCGGCGCTCGCGATATTGCTTGCTGTTCTTTCCGTGAAGTTGTTCGGACTCAATGGCGCCGAAGGCACGGCCGTCGCCGGCAATGTTGCCGGGGCCGCCGCTGGCAGCGCCACGCTTCTCAGCTTCTGGAACATCTTCGAGATTTCCATCGCCATGCCCATCTCGTGGCTGCCGGTAATTTCGGACTACACGAAGGATGTTGAAAAACCGGTGAAGGCTACGGCGGTTTCCGCGGCGGCCTACACGTTCGCGAGCCTCTGGATGTACATTCTCGGCATACAGATTGCGGGTATCGGTACCGGCACCAGCATCGCGCAGGCCATTCTCCTCGCGGGTCTCGGCATCCCGGGCATCATCATCGTAGTGCTTTCTACCATCACGACGAATTTCCTTGCGGCAAATTCTGCGGGTGAATCCTCGAAGGCGATTTACGGCAAGATCAACCCGAAAATCGCGGGCGTCGTAGTGAGCCTCCTGAGTGCGGCTCTCGCCATTTCGGGAATCATGGAACACTACATCAGCTTCCTCTACCTCATCGCTTCTGTGTTCGCGCCCATGGCAGCCGTGTTGCTCGTGTCGTTCTACTTCGGGAATGATGCCGTGCGCGGTTCTAGCGCGACGGGCAAGGCTTTCTGGCTCTGGAACTTTTTCGCATGGTTTGCGGGCTTTGCCGTGTACCAGGTGGCCGCACACCTCGATTCCGTCACGCTCGGCCCCACGCTTCTCGCTGTCGTTGTGTCGGTGGCTCTTGCTTACGGT
Source organism: Fibrobacter sp. (assembly GCF_017551775.1). Lineage (NCBI taxonomy): Bacteria > Pseudomonadati > Fibrobacterota > Fibrobacteria > Fibrobacterales > Fibrobacteraceae > Fibrobacter > Fibrobacter sp. The sequence continues at coordinate 64,129 of NZ_JAFZKX010000110.1, forward strand.
CGTGTGCTGTTCGTATCCCGCCGCATCTCGTAAAGAGATAATTGATTGGATTCTATCGCGACACTGCGTTTCGCTCCAGAATGACATTTTCTAAATTTGGATTGCTATGCCTCAGAAAAAAATCGCTCTCATCAACGATATCACTGGTTTCGGCCGCTGCTCGGTCGCCGTCATGGCGCCCGTCATCTCGGCCATGAAAATCCAGGCGGTTGCCGTCCCCACGGCAATACTTTCGACGCATACGCAGTTCCCCAAGTATTTCTTTGACGATTACACCCCCAAGATGCGTGACTACATCCAGACCTACAAAGATCTGGACATGAGTTTCGACGCCATCGCGACAGGGTTTCTCGGCTCCGAAGAGCAGGTGGACATCGTCATCGATTTCATCAAGACTTTCAAGAAAGAAGGCGTGTTCACGCTGGTCGACCCGGTGATGGGCGACTACGGCAGACTCTACGAAACCTACACGCCGACCTTGTGCGAAAAGATGCGCGCGCTCGTGCATTACGCCGACCTCTTGACGCCGAACCTCACCGAACTCTGCTCGCTCACGGGTTCCGATTACCGCGACGGGAACCTCACCCTCGCCGAAATCGAGAACATGTGCAAGACGCTTGCTGAACAGGGCCCCGAACACATCGTCGTTACGGGCATCCATTACAGCAAAACGCAGATCATGAATTACGTGTACAGCAAGGGCGAGGAACCGAAAATCGTCATGGCCGACCGCATCGGCGGTGACCGCAGCGGAACGGGTGACGTCATCAGCGCGGTGATTGCCGGAATGTACCTGAACGGCCACGACTTCTACGAATCGGTGAAGAAGGCCGCAGAATTTGCATCCAAGTGCATCGGGTATTGTGTACAGAATAACGTTCCGGAACACTGGGGCTTGAGCGTCGAAATGTACCTTCGCGACCTCATCGAAGATTAAGGGGGCATAATGATTGTTTATACAGTTACAGGAACCGTCGGACAGGCGGGCTATTTGGATATCGCCAACAGCGGCGACATTGCCGGCAAGAACATCTACGTGAACATGACGAACCGTTGCCCGTGCAACTGCGTGTTTTGCCTGCGCCAGACGAAGAAGATGATGGAAGGCAATACGCTCTGGCTCAAGGGCGGCGACCCGAGTGTTGACCAGGTGATGGAAATCTTCGACGCCTACGATTTGAACGTCATCAACGAATTGATTTTCTGCGGATACGGCGAGCCGCTGGAGCGCCTTTACGACGTGTGCAGCGTGATCGACAAGCTCAAGGCGAAGTATCCGAACTTGAAAATCCGCCTCAATACGAACGGGCTTGCGAACCTGATCCACGGCAAGGACATCACGCCTGAACTTGAAGGGCGCTTCGACACCGTCTCGATTTCGTTGAACGCCCCGAACGCCGAGGAATTCTTGGCGCTTACGCGTTCCAAGTTCGGCATCAAGTCTTACGATGCTCTCAAGGAATTCGCCGTGCTTGCGAAAGGCCATGTGAAAAACGTCGTCATGACGGTGGTCGAGAAGGTGATGCCCGAAGAAAAAATCGAGATTTGCCGCAAATTGTGCGATGAACTCGGCGTCACGTTGCGCGTCAGGCCTTTTGAATCTTAAATTTTAATCTGGTGCGGAGAATGACGATGCTGCGATTGATTGTGATATGCTTGGCGGTGGCGCTCGCCTGTACGAACTCTTTTGCGGCGAAGTCCGGCGCAAAGTCTAAATCTGCGAAAAATGTTCCCGCAAAATCGAAGCCCGCGAAGGCCAAGAGTCTCGAGTTCAAGGACCCGCGTGACAAGCAGACTTACCGTCTGGTGAAAATCGGTGACCGCACTTGGTTCGGCGACAATCTGAACTTCAAGTCCGAAGGCAGCTACTGCCTCGATGACGACGAAAACAACTGCATGGCCTATGGCCGCCTTTATTCCTGGGAAGCCGCCCGCAGCGCATGCCCTTCCGGTTTCCGCCTGCCGAAACACGAAGATTTCGAGAGCCTCTGGAATGCCGCGGGTGCCGACTACAATGCGGGTTACCTGCTCAAGACGACCTACGGCTGGAAGGGCGACACCAACGGCAACGATACGCTCAAGTTTGCGGCGATGCCCGCCGGCAACCGCTTCGACGACGCCACGTACGGCAACCTCGCCAAGTTCGCCTTTTTCTGGAGCGCGGACGATGCACTGGAAGATATCGGGCAGGGCGAAGCGCGCGTTTGGTACCTGACGAACAAGTCGATGGCCTTCGGTTATACGTCGAAGGCGAAGAATTTCGGTTTTTCCGTACGTTGTGTAAAGTAAGTCCTGCGATTGCCGCGGCTTGATGCCCGTGGTGTGCCTTTCACATTTGTTAGATTTTAGCATATGCCGCAATCTGTCCGCAACATAGCGATTCTCGCTCACGTAGATGCTGGAAAGACGACTCTTTCCGAGCGCATTTTGTTTACTGCGGGCGAGGTGCGCAGGCCGGGGAAGGTCGAAGAAGGCCTCGCCACGATGGACTACATGCCCGAAGAAAAGGAACGCGGCATCACGATTGAAAGCGGCGTCGCTCATTTCGAGTGGAAGAATACCTGGTTCAACTTTATCGATACGCCGGGGCATGTGGATTTCGGTGCCGAAGTCGATATGGCGCTTACGGCTGTCGAGGGCGCGGTGCTCGTGGTGAGTGCCGCCAGTGGTGTGGAAACCCAGACGGTCGCCGCCTACCGCAAACTCCGCGAAGCGGGCGTGCGCACGATTCTTTTCGTGAACAAGCTGGATAATCCCGACTATTCGCTCGACGAAACTCTCATCAACATAGAAGAAGTGCTGGGCGTGCGTCCGGTGCTGATGACTCTCCCCGAATATCGCGATGGCCGCATGACTGGCGTGCTCGATGTGCTGAGCCAGAGCAGGCTTTCGCATTCGGAATCGGGGAGCGAAGAAATTGACGACGGCTGGAACGTGGATGACGGCTGGGACAATTCCGCCGAACTCAAGAAGCATTACGCCGAGGCCGTGGAATTCGCGAGCAGCTTCGATGACGAAGTCCTCAAGCTCGCGATGGAAGGCAAGCGCGTTCCTCCGAAACTTTTGCTGCGCGGCTTGCGCGAACTGGTGAAGAGCGACGACTATGCGCTTTGCTATGCGGGTTCCGCGATGGAAGGCTACGGCGTGCGCAGCCTGATTACCGCGCTCACGTTCTTCTTGCCCGAACCGCCTGAATTTGCGGATGGGGAACTTGGCCAGGTGATACGCCTGCGGCATTTCAAGGGCGTGGGTGAAATCTCGCTTTTCCGCAGCCATGCTGACATGGAACGCAAGGCGTGGCCGGCAGGTTTCGAATTCTCGCGCCTCAAGGCGAACTTGCTCCAGCCTGTCGATGAAATCCGTTCGGGCGACATTTACGCCATGCGCACCCCGTTCGAAACAGAACTCGGCCAGATAATAAATATGGACGGAACGCAGGTGTCGTCATGCCGCAGCCCGTTAGGGCAAGAGCATCCACTTGATCACACCCCCTCCATCCGCGATAAGTACAAGCCCCTCCTGCAGACCCGCGTGGAATGCCTCGGTGCCGAAGACTACGCGCATGTCGAAAAGAGCCTGAACACGCTTTCCCGCATGGACCCGTCTTTCCGGGTGCAGCATGACTTGGATGGCGGTTTCTGGTACCTGCATACCGTAGGGGAGGTGCAGCTGGACGTATTGCTCGCGCGCCTCAAGCGCGAATTCGGGTGCGAAGTGCGTGCCGGCAGCCCGGAAGTGCGCTGGCAAGAACGCCTCTGCCATGCGGTAGGGCTCGTCGAGAATACCTTCCAACTCGGCCCTCATAAAATTTCAATTAAGTTGTCTGCAATCCCGCTCGAAGGCGATGCGCACGATATCCGGCTTTCTGCCGAATTCCTCGAAACGGCGCCGCGCGAAATCCTCGCGGGTGTGCGTTCCGCCCTCCTGGAATCTACCGAGGTGGGCATCTTGGGCAAGGGCGCGCTTGTCGGCGTGTGCTTCGAAGTCCATGAATTCACGTGGACCGAAGGGGCGCTTCCGCCGATGATCAAGAAGGCCTGCGGCGATGCGGTCATCAAGCTTGTGAAACCCGCCGACGTTCAACTGTACGAACCCGTCATGGAACTTTCGGTGGAATGCCCCGTGAACTTTGCGGGCCTCGTGACGGGCGATATCCAGTCCCGCGAAGGTAAGGTGAAAGAAATCGCGGGCGACGGCAAGACGCATTTTTTGAAGGCGGACGTTCCCCTGCGCAAAATATTCGGCTACGCTACGGGCGTGCGCAGCATCAGCAAAGGCACCGCGCTTTACAGCATGAAGTTGCTCGGTTATCGTCCCATGAGCGTGGCGTAAGCCATATGCGAACATATATGTCTTTTTTCTTATTTTGCATAAAGGATATTTACTAATAAAGAAAAAATGATTATCTTAGCCTAGTTTTTTTAAACTAGGAGGATATAGTGAAATTTATTCCGGTTTCTTTAGTGGTGGGGCTTTTACTGATTGCTTGCAGCAATTCTATTGACTCATCTGACAGTGAATTTAGTGTTATAACGGCATCGCAGGATCAAGAGGAAAAAGGGGTTAACGTCCTCAATAGTCCTATTGTGAGCGATCCGGCGAACGATCCTTATTCTGTCGAAAATATGAGTAAGGCCATGCGTAGCAGGGTTCTTGCCAAGTTTGCTGCTGATACTGCAGAAGTAGAGCAGATGAGCCTTGAACCGAACTACCTGTATGTCAGGTTCCTGGCCGAAGGCAAGAAGGGTGCTGCGGAGTTGAAAGCTTACGATAGGTCGCTGGTTCTCTTCAAGCATCCGTTGGACTACAAGCATATACGGAAACCGGTTGTCTATATTGATCCCGCGCTTCCTGATACGGTCATTCCGTTTTTCGCCACGGTTCCCGTAGATTATAAGTTTGGCCCGACGAAATATGAGATAATCAAGGAATTGTTCCTTGTTGAACCCTTGGATAACGATTGCGAAGAGGATGAATGCGCGGACGTCGCTGATTCCTCGAGTGCAGAAAAGGCGCTCTTGAAAAGGGCTGCAAAAAAATCGAGTGCGTCAGTCCTTGAAAGATTGGAAGCGATGGGCGTGTCTCTCCATGAGGTGCAATGGGAATCTATGGTGATGACCGGTAATGTAGGCGACCGCATCAAGGCGCAGAAGCGTGAAGTTGGCGAGCTGCCGTCTGCTGCGTGGTCTCTGCTTGGCGGTGGAAAAAAATACGGGGGAAAGCTGAAGTTCTGGGATGAAACACTGGAAAAGGAATGTCCACTCGAGGGGGTGCGTGTTACCGGTGGTTACTCCTACTACTGGCGCGAAGCTCATACGGATAAAAATGGTGAATTTAAAATTCCTGAAAAATGGACCTTTTCAATCGATTATGAAGCCAATTTCGACAGTGATCAATTTTTGCTCGAAAATGGTCATTCCGGATATGGAGAGGATCTGGAAATCGAGAAGAACGACATGAATGGGGATTGGAAAGAAACCTTTAGTGGTAAGAAAGGCCAGTGGTGCGTTGTGTGGACCGCGGCTTATCAGTACTGGTATGGAAACAATTTTGGCCTAAAAAGACCTCGGCAGAATGATGCGTCTAATTGGAGTTTGGATATTGAAGTGTACTTTGAGAATAGAGAGGACTATAACGCACTTATTACATCTGATGGTGATATTGGTTGCAATGCTGTGAAGGGATCTGCTGGACAATATGCGACTTATGGTGTCTTTGAAAATATTTGTGTAATAACCTATGGAAAACCATCGCATACTATATATGGAAATACGATTCACGAGATAGCTCATTCGTCTCATTTTTGGAATATGAAAACGACTAATATGATAGAGCCTCAGTGGTCGGAGTTTAATTCGCTTGATCCGGTTTACAAAGATTCATATGCAGTCGGTATTCAAAATTATTTTATAATGAAACGTTATAATCATGACAACGAGGATTATCGTCGTCATCTATCAGGTGATGTTATGTATCGGTATACAGATCTTGTAGAAGACTTGTATGATGATGATGGCGAATCAAATTGTGAAAAAGTTGCAGATAAAAAATCGCGCGACAAGGTTTCTGGTTTTTCAATAAAAAATATAGAAAAGGCTTTTTTCCAAAACAAAGGGTTCTCGACAATGAAAAATTATCTTATGGATAACAATCCTTCAGGGGAAAATGGCGTGATATATTCTAAGAAAGACATGGACAATCTCTTTAAATGCTGGGGGATAAATAAAAACTAGAGCTTTCACAATTGCAGTGTGCGTTTTTTTTGTGCTGCTCCATTCCCTGCCTTGACCGACAAAGGACTGATAAGCATGGAGACTTCTTCTACTTTTGATGTTCGTCTGGTATTCCTTTCTGATCTACCGAAATGTCTGGATTTTGAAGGCATGCTTTACTGCATAACCGATAAAATGCTAGAACAGGCAGAACCCTGCGAATAAACTCAAAAATCCTGGGCAAAATATTATTATTATTATATTACACATATCCCCATGGAGGAAAGATGAGTTTTGGAAGTTTCTTCAAGTCGTTGGTTGGCACGATTGCGTCGGCCTTATCTTCTAGTGTCGAAGAGAGCGAGACCAGAACGAACCAGATTCAGGTGCTCGATGTCAAAGTCGACAGTCCGTTTGACTTTGATCTGGTTGATGCGGGCGACGTAATCACCTTGAAGAAAAATGCGAAATTCCGACTGGATATAAAGCGTTTCGCCAATATAGACGGCAAAAAGAAATGGCACAAGGCTCAGATGACGGTAAATTTCGAAAAGGGTTTCAAGACGAACGGTACTTCGTCACCCAAGTTCGTCTACCTGCAGTTGCCCGCCTACATTGCGGGGAAGGACAAAAACAGCAACGTGTACAATGCGGCGGCGTTCATTCATGACGGCCTGTACGCATGCAAGGGCATAATCGAAGAAGAAGGCAAGTCGAACAACAAGAACAACAAGAATCGCTATACGCTCACGAGGAAGGAATGTGACAACATCCTCAGCGAAATATGGCTCCAGTCGAAATTCGTGGGCGAGGCTACCGCAAAAATTGCCGGTGGCGGCACGACTATTTTTGCCGGCGGTTCTGACCACTGGGATAACGACGACTACAAGTGCAAGGAACATTTCTCGGTAAAGATCAAGTACCTTACCTGAGATTGAAAAAGAAGAAATAAAAAACTGCGGTTCAGTTCGTTACTGAGCCGCAGTTTTTATTGCCGGTTGTTTGTCGCCTACTTGATGGCGATTTTTTGCACTAGGCTTGCTGATTGTTCACGTACGCGGACCATGTAGATTCCTTCCGGGACTCCCTTCAGTTCGAACGATCCCTTTTCGCACTTGCCGCTGAATACCGGGCGTCCTTGCATGTCGAATACTTCGACCTTCGCGGACTTTGCGCCGGAGATGAACAGCGTGCGTCCGGAGACGTGCATGGAGAGCGCCTTCACGCCCGCGAACTGCGGAAGCGCGATGGAGGTATCTTGTTTGATCGTGTCGGCGGCGGTCGTATCGGTGGTCGTCGTGTCTTGCTTGGTCGTGTCTTGAGGCGGTTCGAACGTCTGGAGGCGCACCATGATGCTGTCGAAAGCCGGCTTCGGTTTCAGGTTGTCATCGTAGATAAGGCCCTTTTGCCTGTTCAGGCCGCTCAGCCAGCTCCATTTATCGGACACGCCCCAGATCAGGTAGGTGTCCGCATTCGGTTCTTCGAGAACGATGTCCAGGTATTCGCGGAAGGTCTTTCCCTGGCGTTCGAGGTCGCTCTTGCTGACGTTGATGCCGCTCTTGAAACCGATGTCGAGCTCAGTAATTTTCAACTTGATGTTGAGTTTGGCAAGTTCCTTGGCGAGGGAGCGGAGACTGTCCGGCGAACCGATAAAGTGCTTGTCGGTGGTCGTGTCTTCCACGTGCGTCTGGGAACCCACGCAGGTGATGGGAATGCCGTTTGCGACCCAGCGCTTCACCTGTTCCAGCAAGAAGCCTGCCTTGGCCTTCGGATTGATGCCTTGTTCGAGGTTGTAGTCGTTGTAGCAGAGTTCCGCATCCGGGTCGACGGCGTGCGTCCACACGAAGGCGGAATCTATGAATTCGGGGCCGATTCCCTGGTACCAGACAGAGCCGGTGCGCCACTGGGGTTCGTTGTTGCTGATGGCTTCGTTCACCACGTCCCATTCGTCAATTTGGCCTTTCCAATGCCCGACAACGTTCTCGATGTGGTTCTTGAGCACCTTGAGCAATTTCTGCTTGTCGTTCTTGTAGTTGTTCACCCAGCCCGGAACCTGGCTATGCCAAGCGAGGGCGTGGCCGCGTACGCGCATGCCGTTTGCCTTCGCGTACTTGACCATCTTGTCGCCATTGCCGTAGCTGAACCGGCCTTCGCTCGGTTCGGTGGCGTCGAACTTCATCTCGTTTTCGGCGACGACGATGTTGAACTGCGTCTTGTGAATTTGTTCGTAGTTGCTGGGAAGCTGTCCGCTGAACCATTGTGAGTTCAGGATGGCGCCGATGTAGATGTTGTTTTTCTCGGCTAGTGATCGTAGGGTTTCATCTGCGGCGAAGGTGCTTGCTGCGCACATGCCGAAAACGCACGCGCTGAGCGCGAGCCCCATGAACGTATGTTGGTTTTTCATCGTTACTCCTCTGTGGTTTGCCCACAATCACCCGTATTTAAAATAATTAAAAAAAAGGGGGAACGATGTAAACATACCGAAACAAAAAGTTCCGATTTTTTATTTGAAACTTTACGAATTGTTCAAAATTTTGCGAAATTTCGCAATTTCGGCGACCAAATCGAGCCCTGGGATGCTTTTTTCCAGGTTTTCCGCCTGGGCGATTGCTTTTTGCGCAAAGGTTGTTGCCGCGGGTGAATGCATGTCGGAGACCCTGTGGTTCGCCTCCTTCATGAATTTTTCGACGCGGGCGATGTTGCCATATGCTGTCATGTCGCAGTACGTTTCGACCATGCGCTCAAATATGTATTCCTCCGCAGTTTTGGACAAATGAATCATGTCGCTTTCGTAGAAGCGGTAATCGCGCAGTTCGTCCATCACGATTTCGTAACTGGGAAAATATTCGAGCGGGTTCGCGTGCGCCTGCATGCCGGCTATCGCTTTTTCCACGGCGAGCATCAGCGTGGCCTTGGAAAGGTTGTTGCCGTGAGCCCCGTCGCCCATGTGTCGCAGCGGCGATACCGTGAAGACGATGTGCGATTCGGGATTGATCTTGCGCAGGTCCAGCACGATGTTTTCGAGCGCCTGCGTGGCCTCTTCTACCGTAATCATCCTGCGTTCAAAGAGGCGCGGGTCTTGCCGGTGGCAGTTTGCGGCGGCTTCTCCCGTTTCTTTCAGGTAGTACACGAACGAAGTCCCGAGGGTGACGAATACGACCTCGGCTTGCTTCAGGAATTCGCGAGCCCCCTCTGCGGCGGCGTTCAGTTTCGCGATGCATTCCTCGCGGCTCGCTGCCGAGAGCGAACTGTGCGCGAGCCAGCTGTGCCAAGGCCCGCGGGCATCTTGGAAAACGTCAACTTCACCGAAAATTTTCCCGTCTGCGATTTCGCGGAGCTGCCGCTCGATGGAAAGCGGGTTGTACACCGTCCCGAACGGGTTCGAAAGAACTTGGAACTTGCGCATGGCGAACTGCGCTGCGATATTGTCCGCAAAGCACGATCCGAAAAACGCCAGTTTTTGGGTGTAGTCGATATTGAAGCCCGGCTCGGGCAGATCTACCTTGGTGAAAAGTTCCATGCCATAAATATAGGTAAAGATGGCTTCGTGACCGATTTATTTGTTTTTGTGTTGTAGAAAAACCATAATTTTTTGTGATTTTTCTAACAATTGCTGAAATTTTATAGAAAAAAGTGATTTTGTGTTGTAAAAACTATTGACTTTTTAAAAATTTAGTGGTATATTTGGAAATGTGAAGGGGCGGAGGGGCCCTGATCTTGTTAGGAGGAATGATGAAAGACGTTTTCGAATATACGAACTACCGTCAGTATATCGCGGACTATTATGCCGAAAAGAAGGCTGCGTCCTCGTTTACCTGGCGCGAGTTCGCAAAGGTTGCTGGGTTTTCTTCGTCGGTCTATCTTAAGTATGTGAGCGAGGGACGTTTCAGCTTGAGCGAAGATGCGGTTGAACGGGTCGCCAAGGCCATGGACCTTGTCGGTGTCCGCTTTGACTATTTCGCTGAAATGGTCCGGCTCGACCATGCCAAGACGGACAAGGCCAAGAAGGAAGTATTCGGCAGGATGCTAGCTATCGCTGATCAGAACAAGGCGAAGATTCTGGAGGGGGATTCTTTCCGCTTTTTCGAAAACTGGAAAAATCCGGTGATTCGCGAGCTAGCGCCTGCCATGCCGGGGGCAAAGCCGCTTGCGCTTGCGCATGCGTGCCGCCCCAAGATCAGTGCCGCCGAAGTGAGTGAATCGCTGAACTTCTTGGTCAAGGCGGACCTGCTCCAGAAAGACGAGTCGGGAAATTACAAGCAGACTCAAAAATCCGTGACGACGGGCCCGATGGGGGTGACTCCGGTAGCCGTGCGCGGGCTGCATCGCCAGATGGGCGAAATCGCTCTCGATGCTATCGAGGGCGTGCAGCAGAACGAACGCCATTTTTCGGGTGTGACGGTTGGTATTACGCAGAACGCCTACGACGAGATCGTCGCAGAAATAGCGGCCTTCCGCAGGAAGGTTATTGAAATCGCTACAAGAGAAGACGCTACGGATGAGGTGTACCGTCTGAATGTGCAGTTCTTCCCGATGACGAACAAGAACGGAAATAAAAAGGGTTAGGAGGGAATCATGGATAAGATGGTACGAAATGCGCTGATGCGCGATTATATCGGTGCGGCGTTTTGCCTGGTCATGGCATTTGTTCTTCTCGTGTTGGGTACTGGCTGTTCCGATGACAAGCCGGTTTCGGGAGGCTCCGCCGAGGAAACGGGGATTATGGCTGAACTCGAAAATATCACTATCGAGGCAGCTGCGCGTAGTGTTGTCTTGCAATCGCCGGATGGCGACTCCTTGCAGGAAGGGGCGTTCGCCATGGAAGGCTATGCGTCGCGTTCCGTAGCGTGGCTCTATGAACTGGATTCGGTGAACTTCGCCGAGACGGGAGTTTCGTACTCGGACACACTTCAGAATTCCGGTGACAAGTTCAAGTTCAAGAACGTAACGCTTAAAAGCCCGTATGTCATGGTGCGTGTTTTTGGCAAGAGCATCAGCGGTTACGGTGGTAACGTGTTGGCTATTGTCGATGTCCGTAAAACGAAGGACGTAAACCTGAACCTGTTGACGACTCTTAAGACCTCGCTTTGGCGTTATTTGGCAAAGGAGAGTTCTAGTCACGACAGTCTTGATATGCGTGCTGAAATAGCAACTTTGGAGGCGCTTGGCATTACATGCCAATTCAATGAATTTGAAAGCAAGAAAATTTTGGAAAATTCGGACTATGTCATGGCGGAGGCCGCTATTTCGATAATGCTTACGTATGATATGTCCCATATTGAAAGGGCCTCTGTTAATCCGATCTTGGAAGTGCTTGAAGCGGATGGCAATTTGGACAACCTGGATTCGACTATAAAGGAACGGTTTGAGAATAGACTTGCCCATGCTCTTAAGGGGAATCGATCTTACTCCAGCATGAGAGTTGACGTTCTGGATTCCTTGGCTTTGGGCGAAGATGTGAAGTCCTTCTATTGCCAAAGGCAAACCTTTATGAGGCTTCTGACTGATGTGTATGTGAAACTTGCGGGTGCGGGTCATTGTACGGAGGCTCGTGAAGGCGAAACATTGGAATTTCCCGATAGATTCAAAGTTGCTGTTACTTTGGCCTGCCGTTCGGGAGGCTGGAGGGTCGAGTTTGGCAAGGAAGGTAATGAACTTCCGGAAACTGGGACGATGACGGATGCCCGTGACGGCAGAACGTACAAGACGGTGACCTACAATATCGACGGAAAGCCGCAGACGTGGATGGCGGAGAACCTGAAATACGCATATGGAAATTCCCATTGCCTCGCTGATGATGAACGTCAGTGTGAAGTGTTTGGTCGCCTTTATACATGGCGCGAAGCGATGGCTCTCGATACGTCTATCCTGTGGGATAAGGAAGACTGCATGGGTTACTACCGTGCTGAACTAGATACTTGTGCGGCGACGGTGAAGAATCTGCTTGATGGCGATACGACAAAGATTGACTCGCTTTGCGGCAACGATGCGGAAATAACTGCAATATGCGAAGAGGAAATGCTTGAATCCAATATTTATGCGAGATATAATTTCCATAGGGCGATGGAACTTATGGACTCCGTGAATCACCAAGGCGTCTGCCCTGAAGGCTGGCATGTTGCGACGATTGATGATTGGAACGGCCTAACCACGTACATAAGGGGAATGTATCGTAGGGATGAAATTGCGTGGTATCTGCTGCAGACCGAGTATACGGATGGGGCTGTAGGATTCGGCATGCGGCTCATGCTTGCTTGGGATGAAGTGGGTGATTATCATGTAAATATAAAAGTGGGAAAAAAGAGCCTTCGTCCACTCTATATCATCTACCCGTCCTATGCAACACCGGTATACAAAAGGGATGACGTGTCTATGGTAGAGCCGAGTTATCTCTGGTCTATTGATTCTGCGTATGAATTGTCTCCGGAATATGGAAATATGTGGAGCATGAGAGAGGGCAATATGACGAATTGGCATGATTATTATGGTGAATTTGCTGTTGTAGAGTTCAGTAATCAGATGTGGAGCGAAAAGAATTCACCTGTCCGCTGCGTCAAGAATTAAGGGGGAGAACATGTTTACTTTGAAAAAGGAAAAAATTTTGAGCCTTGCGGCTCTGTGCTCGCTGGCCTCGATGTTCGCGGCGTGTTCCGACGACAAGCCGGTTACGGGAGGCTCCGCCGAGGAAACGGGGATTATGGCCGAACTCGAAAATATCACCGTGACCGGGAATGCGTACTGCGCTGTCCAGGTTGCGGCCGGTGAGGATTCTTCGGGCCAGTCGGGTTTTGTCCTGGAGGGGTTCAAGGCGAGGACCGTCGTGTGGCTTGACGAACTGGATTCGAACACCTTCCTTGAGACGGGAAATACCTTTGTGGATACAATCTGGAACGATGGGGAAGAATACAAGTTCGAGAACATTACCCTGAGGAGCCCGTATGTCCAGATACGTGTTTTCGGAAGGAGCCTTAGCGGGGTGAACGGCCGTATGCAGGCGATTGCCGATGTCCGCAAGACAAAAAATATCAACGTGAGTATTTTGACGACGATGAAAAACGCTGAATTGCGTTATCTTGCCGCGGAGGGGGTTGACCATGCTGAATTGGGTTCCCGGTCGGAAAGGGAATTGTTGGATGCGTTTGGCATAACGGACACGATAGCCTCGTTCGAAGAAAAGGAAAGCCTGCAGAATCGGAATTATGTGTTGCTCAATGCGGTAATGAAGATTTTAGTCGGGGGGAGTTATGGTGATCCGATAGAATGGTATACGGTCGATTCGCTCAAGAGCTCGCTTCGAAGAACGGGTACTTTGGAAGGCCTGGATCAAGAGACGTGGGCTCGGGTGAAGAAACGAACTGTCGATGAGCTTTTTGATTATAGGGAAATTGCGCATATCGGTCATGATGTCTGGGGAAAGGTGAAACTGGCGGAGTTGACCATCCCCGTTGAATGGACAAGGGACTATGTCAGGTATATAGCAGGAATACTTGCCGCTCTTTCGGGCGAAGGCCTTTGTGTGGAATCTCGCGAAGGAGATGTGATGGAACTGGATGTGCTCGGCACAATGCTTGTATGCCGTTCGGGTAGTTGGAGGCTCGAATATGGCGAGAAGGATGGTGCCGCTCCTGTTTATGGATCGATGACCGATTCCCGTGATGGCAGAACGTACAAGACGGTTACCTACGACATCGGTGGTAAATCATACACTTGGATGGCGGAAAACTTGAGGTATGATGACGGAGTAGGCCACTGCTATAAAGGCGAATCTTCTTATTGCGATGTGTATGGGCGTTTCTACACGTGGCGCGAAGCATTGGCTCTCGATACGTCTATAAAATGGAGCATGGAGGCTTGCCTGGAACATTATCGCCAAGAATATGCGGAGGAAATGACTGCCGATAGCATTGAATACTATATGGCCGAGTTTGCACTATGGTGTGAAGAAAAAATTGATGAATCTGGTGATTATTCCCTGTATAATTATAGTAAGGCGCTGGAACTCATTGATTCGGTAAATCTGCAGGGCGTATGTCCCGATGGCTGGAGGGTTTCTACTGGTGAAGACTGGAAGAAACTGGAAAAGTATGTTGTGGATAAGTATGGTGTGCCGCACGAGGACGCGATGCAGTACCTGTACCGGTCCGAATATACGGATGGTCCGCTCGGTTTCGGTATACAGCTGTTGATTAAGGATGATTTGGAGGAAATGGAAGAAAGGAGACGGAGAAGGCAGGGAGAAAATTTGCCACCTATGAGAATTATGCTTCATATTCTCGCTCCGGTATACGCAATTCCGCCGTATCAATTGGATTACGACGGAAATGAGTTCTCAGACTATTATTTGATGGGTTATGGATGTTCTGTGGCTGATGATTTCTATAGCAAGGATTGGATCTTGGGTTGCGGGACGTACGCTACTGTTGTGGCTCCTAAACACTCACAATATTGGTATAGTGAGGGATTGACGGAAACGAATAATTTCGTTCGCTGCGTCAAGAACTGATTGCTGCAAAAAAGAAGGATCCTGGGAAGGAGATTTTGTTGACAATATTCCTCTAGTAGATAGAGAGGTAGGAGGGGAGAGAAGGCGGGCTTCGGCCCGCCTTCTTGATTTGTATGGGGAAAGACAATTTGAAAACCCGTGAAGACGGGCACTTTTTTAAGATAATTTTTTTTTCAAAACGTGTTTTAGAAATTGAATGAATTTTTTTTGAAAATTGTATGCAAAATTATTCTTGATTTTGGGTGTGGAAGTAATGGGTTTATTTTTATTTTTTATTTCAATAACATAAAAGAGGTGGCTATATGCTAAAAAAAATGTGTGCTTTGTTGTTGGTGCTGTTTGCCTTTTCTACGGCGGCAGTTGTAGATACAAATCTGACGACATTTGCTTATTCTCCGTTCCCGGTGTGGGGACTGAAGTCTTGGGTCAACGATGTAAATGTGGTTTCTAAGTATTCATATGCTCCGTCAACGGTGTATGATAATGGGACTTTCCATCAGTTTTATTGTTCTACCGGGAATGCTACGGATAATTTTTTTAATCCGACGCAAAATCCTTATCTTTATATGTCCTATGATCATATTCGTTACCGTACGTCGAAAGATGGCTACAATTGGTCGGCTCCCCGAGTCGTGATGACGGTTAATAAAAATAATGATGACATTTGTGCTTGTGACCCGACTGTTGTAAATGGTGGCGATGGTTATTGGTATATGCTTTATGGTGGAAATTCAGAGGAGGGTGTCGTAGGCGCGTATTTGGCGAGGTCAACTCTTATTCAGGGGCCTTATTATAAATATCTTGGAAATGGTAAATGGGAAACTGAACTTCAAAGTTCGGCAAAACCTAAATTTGTGCTATACAAAAATAATGAAAGTGCTCAACAACAGACTGTTGTTAAAAAGGATGATGGGTTTTATGTGTGGTTTGCTGACTTGGAAAAAGAATTTAGATTTGTTCATGTAGAAAAACTGACGGATTTAGAGAATGTAGATTTTAAAGAAATTAAAACCCTTAGGTATAAGCATACGTATGAAAAAGACGCTTCCCATTCGTTTGCTATGACATTCAGCTTAGGAGATGTTCGTTATAATGCGGACCTCGATATTTGGGAATTGTGGTGTATATTTGGCCATATGTCGGAGGGCATGTATGTGTCGCTTTTTACGTCGTCTGATGGGGTTGAATGGGTATGGCAGGATAGGAATCTCGGCCCGTATAATTTCATCCATAATGTCGGTGTGTCTGGTGATAAGTTTGGGATTGTTAAGAATGGCTGGCGTCTCGTTTCGTTCAGTGCGCCCCATCCTGGAACGGAAAATCCCAATACAGCTCTTTATATGACATGTGACGATATGAGATGCGATAGTACACAGTTGGGTGGTGCGTATGGTTATGATGTATATGAACAGAGCAAAGATACAACTAGACCTTTGATTGGTGAATGGTCTATGTGGCAACAGCTTGTAGACGGAACATGTCGGTTGGATGCGATAATATATCCTGATACCGGTTTTGTGTTTCCTGAAGGCGTGAAGTCGAAAACTCTTGAATATTTTACGGGCGATTTCGATGGGGATGGAATTTCTGACTTAGGTGCGTTTGAACGTTCGACAAGTAAATGGTATATTCGTTCTAGTCGAAATGGCGAGTATATTCATAATGGAGATTCTTATCTTCCCAGTTTGACCGAAAGATCTGAAATTATTGTGGGAGATTTTGATGGCGATGGCAAGACGGATGTTGGCATGGTTAATAGGGGCTCGGGAAAGTGGTACATTCGTTCTAGCGTGAATAATGAATATGGAATCAATCATCATACCCCTTCTTCGCCGAACTATATTCCGTGGGGGTGGCAATGGGATTTGACGGCTAAGTCTGGTTACAAAATTGTTGTAGGCGATTACGATGGCGATGGAATAGCCGATCGCGCTGTTTATAACGCACCCTATTGGTATATCATTCCGAGTATGGCGACGGCTAAAAATATTAAGAAAGACTTCTTCGTTGCGAATGGAACCTATATTCCGTGGAAGTGGAATTGGCTAGGCATGCAAAGTAGTCATGTTGCTGTTTCTGGTGACTTTGATGGTGACGGCATAACGGACCGTGCCATTTATGGGATGGATGATACCAAGTGGTATGTGTTATCTAGCCGCTTGAATGAAACTCCTCTCACATGGCATTGGAAAGTTCCTATTGGGGGAGGGGATGACAAGAAACAAGAAGAAATATGGGGACATAATTTTTCTTCGGATTTGGAAGCCAAACCATATGCAGGGGATTACGATGGAGATGGCGTGGCTGATCTGGTTCAAGTAAATCTTTCGAGTGGAGAGTGGAGTATCTATAGCAGTATGCACGGCGTTACTCTGTCCCATAAATGGAATCGTTTGAAAAACGCAAAGGATCCTGTAATCCTTGTTGGCGATTTTGACGGAGATGGAATGGCGGACAAGGCTTTTGTGGATAGGAATAATCAACACTTTTATGTTATCTCGTCAAGGGGCAAGCATGATGGTGTTAACGTAGAAATCAAGTCTATTAAGGAACTAATGAAAGAGAAATCTTTGAAAAAAGAGGGCTCTCATGGGCAAGAAGGGCCGAAGCCGGAAACTCCCGTTAGTAAGGTTCCTCCTGTGAACGTTTCTGTTGTTAATCGTGATGTCACTGTCGCGAATGTCCCGAATGGCGCTAAAGTCGTTGTCTTCGACTTGAATGGTAAAAATGTCTTTGATGCGGTGTCCAATGGAAGTTCTGTGAATTTCCAACTCCCGTCTTACGGCAAGTTCATCGTTCGTGCGGGGGCGATGACGAGGATGGTTGTGGCTAAATAAAGCGATTGTCTTTTGAAATCGGAGCTGGCGATTTGCTGGCTCCGTTTTTTTATTTGTTGTATATTGTGAAATTCTATGATTTTTATTTAAATATGTTAAAAATGCTTAAAATCTTCAAAATAGTTAAAAAATATATTGTAAAACTATTGACTTTTTAAAAATCTTTGTGTATATTTAGAATGTGCCAAGCAGGAGGGGTTATTCTGTGGGCCAGATGGAGGAATAATGAAAGATATACTTGAATATACGAGCTATCGCCAGTATATCGCGGACTATTACGCCGACAGGAAGGCGAAATCCGCATTTACTTGGCAGGAGTTCGCGACTTCGGCGGGGTTTACATCGCCGGTCTACTTGAAATACGTGAGCGAGGGACGCTTCAACCTGAGCGATGCCGCGGTAGAACGCGTGGCCGCTTCCATGCGCCTTTCCGGTTATTGTCTTGAGTACTTCCGTGAGATGGTCGGTTTCGACCATGCCAAGACAGACGCCGCCAAGAGGGATGCTTTCAACAAGATGCTTGCGATAGCGGATGCACACAAGGCGAAGATTATAGAAGGAGATTCTTTCCGCTATTTCGATAGCTGGAGAAATCCGGTTCTCCGCGAACTTGCGCCCGCCATGCCGGGAGCAAAACCCTTGGCGCTGGCGCATGCGTGTCGCCCCAAGGTATCCGCTGCCGAAGTGAGCGAAGCGCTCAACTTTCTTGTCAAGGCGAACTTGCTCTCGAAGGATGAGGACGGCAACTACAGGCAGACCGACAAGGTCGTGACGACTGGGCCGATGGAGGTGACGCCCGTCGCTGTTCGCGGTCTGCACCGCCAGATGGGCGAAATCGCTCTCGAGGCCATCGAGGGAGTGCCGCAGGCTGAACGCCATTTTTCGGGCGTGACTTTGGGCATCACGCGCGGCGCCTACGACGAAATTGTTGCGGAGATAGATGCCTGCCGCAAGAAAATTATCGAGATTGCCACCAGGGACGACGAAACGGATGAAGTGTACCGTTTGAACGTTCAGTTTTTCCCGATGACAAACAAACAGGAATTAAAAAAATAGGGTAGGAGGAAACCATGAATTACGTAAAAACAGGCAGAAAGTTTATCTGCAATATGGCGATGCCGCTCGCCATGATGTTCGCGGCATTCCAGGCAAGTACGCTTGTGGCGTGTTCCGATGACAAGCCCGTCTCGGGCGGCGCTTCGGAAGAGACGAGAGGCCTGGCCTCGCTTGAAAATATCACGATTGCGGGGCGTTCCTTGAACCTGTCCGTGTCGGCGCAGTTGGTGGGCAAGGGCGAAAAAGAACAACTGACGTTTGTTTCGGGTTCAGCCTATGCGGAGGGGGCCCAGGTAAAGTTCTTCGGGGTCGATACGGCGACGTTCGAAGTTTCTGAAGAATCGTTTGCTCAGGTGAAATCGGACAAGGACGGAAAATTCGAAGTGGAGAAAGTTTCTCCCGAAAGTCCCTTCGCGGTTGTCGAGGTTTCCGGAAAGGTCGCCTTTAGTGCAAAGGCTCCCTATGGCAGGCTGAACGGGATGTATTCTTCCAAGGATATGTCGGGCCAGGCGACTTACCGTACGGTCGTCGACCTGCGCGAAAAGAAGGACGTGAAAGTCAACATCCTTACGACTTTGGCCGCAGCCCGAACCTTGACCCTTGCAAAAACGGGGCTTACCTTTGCGGAGGCGAAGGCCCAGGCGGAAAGTGATGTGCTGCTCGCGCTCGGAATACGCGATTCCCTGGATGCGTTTGACAAGGTGGACTATTCGCAGAAATCGAGTTCCATTTTCCCCGTGTTTATCATGGCCAGTTACCTGTTCGAGGGAGTCCCCGATGCGGTTGATCAAACTGCTGCGGATATCGATGAAAACGGTACCTGGAGATCGGTCGTTTTTAGCCGTTATCTGGATAGCAAGGGGCTGGAATACCGTTACCACCTGCTTCGCGAAATGGATTTCCTTGCCCTGCTGGGGCTTGGTTTGGGTGATATCCGTGTTGCGGAATTGGCCGAAAAGTATTTCTTCAATGTGGTTGAGGTGCTTGCTGAGGGAAAGGGACTCTGCACCGATGACAGGGAGGGCGAAAAGAATGGGTTCGGCCTATACAGTGACTTCGTCTGTGAATCCGGCTATTGGGTGCTTCACGATAAGGAATCGGTTTACCAGAAAAAGCTCGGGACGATGACGGACGAACGTGATGGCAAGAGCTACAAGACATTTACCGTTGAGTACAATGGCGAGTCCAGGACCTGGCTGGCGGAGAACTTGAACTACGCTGTTGAAAACTCCTGGTGCTATAAAGACGATTCCGCCAATTGCGAAAAGTACGGACGCCTGTATTCGATGTGGTCTACTTTTGACATTCCCCGCGATACCCAGTACATCGCTGCCATGTGGGCGGAGGATTCTATCTCGAATCTTGAAGAAGAAAATCTCGGAGACGAGTACGAAGGGTATGCACAGGCTTACGGAGAGGCGAGAGAGCGCCTGTTGGGAGTGCTGGATTCGATGGATGGTCAAGGTGTTTGCCCTGAAGGATGGCGAATCCCGACTCCGGATGATTGGGAACACCTGCTTAACGCCATCTACGAGGTCGACGAGAATGCCGACATTGCCGCTGCCTTGAAATCTAAAACCTGGACGAAGGGGATTGACGGGCAGGATGTCGTCGGGTTCAACATGTTGCCTGCGGGTGTTGCTGACCGTCAGATATACCCGAGCTGGATTGGCAACGACTACTTCCTTGGAGAGGGTGAAACGGCAGATGATTTCCCGTTTGTGAATGGGTTCATGGATTATGACTTGGAAAATTCGGCTAGCTATATCTTCTATGGCGAGCATGGCGAAGCGGAAGTAGCGACATCGCGTGTCAGTTTTGCGATTGGCGGAGTGTCTGCGCGCATTAGTGTTCGCAGTGATCGTATAACGGCGGGCGGCTCAGATCCGGAACAAGGCAATCCTGTCCGCTGCGTGAAGGATTGAGTGCGTTAAATCACGAAATTAGGAGGAGGAGACCCCAAAAAGGAGGAAAAGGGGTAGGAGGGGAAGAAGACGGGCTACGGCTCGCCTTCTTTTTTATACTTTTTAATAACCTGCGCGATATGCAGAAAGGAATTTGTTATGAAACCAGGTAAGACTGAACTCCGTTTGAATGAAGGCATCGAAAAGCGCGGTGCGTTGTTTGCCGTGCTGTTGGACCCGGATACCTCGGACGAGGCCGCCTTCGTGAAGGCTGGCTCCATGGCTGCCGAGAACGGAGCCGACCTTTTGCTGGTGGGCGGTTCTTATCTGGGGAATTTTACGTTGCCGAAACAGGTGGCTGCGCTCAAGGCGGCGATTGACTTGCCCGTGGTGCTTTTTCCGGGTGGCGCATCGCAGGTGGTGCCCGGTTTCGACGCGATGCTCTTCATGACCCTCGTGAGCGGTCGTAACCCGAACTACCTCATCGACGAGCAGGTCCGCGGTGGCGCCCTCGTGCGCGCGCTCAACATGGAAGCCATCCCGACGGCCTATCAGCTCATCAACAGCGGCAAGCGCACGACGGTGGAATACATCAGCGGTACCATGCCCGTGCCGGCGAACAAGCCCAAGCTCAGCATGGTGAACTCCATTGCCGCCGAACTCATGGGCATGCGCTACGTGTACCTGGAGGCGGGCAGCGGCGCCGAGGAGCCCGTACCCGTGGAGCACATCGCCTATACCCGCAAGGCGACCGAGATGACTATTATTACCGGTGGCGGAATCAGGGACCCGCAAACGGCTGCCGTCCGCGTGGCCGCTGGCGCGAACATCATCGTGACCGGAACCCTCTGGGAAAAGGTCGAAGACCCGGCTCTGTTGAAAGAGTTCGCTTCTGCCATCCATACCAAGGGCTAGACAAAATTTGACTCAACCCTTCAGGAGTTCCTTATGAAGAACAGGTTCGTTTTTGCGTTCGTGGCTACCCTGCTCTGCAGCACGCTTTGCATGGCGCAAGTCCAGAAGCTCCCCGCACCGGCCAAGTCGCTTGGCAAGAACGTGATGGAGGCGCTCTGGAGCCGCAGTTCCAGCACCGAGTTCAGCGACAAGATGCTGAGCGACCAGGATCTTTCCAACCTGCTCTTCGCGGCCATCGGGGTGAACCGCCCCTCCGAAGGGAAGATTACGTCCCCCACGGCGCGCAACTTCCAGGAAATACGCGTATTCGTCTTTACGGCCAAGGGCGCCTTTGAATACCTGAACAAGGAAAACGCCCTGAAGCAGGTGGCGAAGGGTGACCATCGCGGGCTGATTGCCGACCGTCAGGACTGGGCGAAGACCGCTCCGGTGAGCCTCCTGATTGTTGCCGACGAGAAGAAGTTCGGGAGCAGCGATTCGCATGCGAAGCTTGCCATGGGAATCGATGCGGGCATCGTGAGCGAGAACGTCAACCTGTTCTGCGCCGGCGCCGGCCTCGTTACCCGCCCGCGCATGACGATGGATATTCCCGCCATCAAGAAGCTGTTGAAGCTCTCCGACCAGGAGGCGCCTTTGCTGAACAATCCCGTGGGCTACGCCAAGTAAGGCGTCCGGGATTACCTGCGGCTCCTATACCTTGTGATGCGTTCGCGGCGCTCGTTGTGGGTGCGGCGACACTTGCCAAAAGGCTAAACATTGACTCCCTGTTGCACCGAAGTTTGTAAACGAAAACAAACGTTTTTACTTTGCTTTATATGTATTTTGAAAAAAAATGCTTGACTAAAAGTATTTTGTAAGATATATTCAATACAAGCTAAACCATCATGATAAAATTTATCATGAAAAATTGTCAAGGAGATAAAAATGGCAAAGGCAAAAAAAGCAAGTAAGGCAACAAAAGTTAATGCTAGCAAAGCGACCGTAGCGAAAACAGCTGATTTCAAAACTGCTATTGTCAAGGAACCAAAGGCTGTTTTGCAAGCCATAGGCATGGATTTTTCTGTAGCTTATGATAAGGCGAAAAAAGAAGTTTCGTTGGGCGATGTCCTTGTTGCGGGTACAAAGAAACAGCGTGAAGAATTTGCCGGTGTTCTTGAACAGGCTCTTGTGAAGACAAGTGAAATTTGGTCGGGTGTTGAAGGTAAGTTGGAAAAATATATTCCTGGACAATTTAAGCGAATTCCTGATGAAAAACGTATACCGATTAGGCCGATTATTCCTGTTCGAAATCCGATTATCCCGATTATCGACCCGATTATTCCGATTATAGATCCGATTATCCCGATTCTGATTCCGCTCATTCCGGAACCGACTCCGGTTATTCCTGATCCGAAATCTCCGGTTGTTGACAAATGGGATGCGAAGCAGGTTGTTGGACATGTAGAACTCGTGCCGCAGTTGGAAGAACGGCTTGTCCAAATTCAGGGAATTCGGAAATCTCTGCCTGCAAATGCGACCAAGGCCGAAAAGAAGGCTGCCGCAACTGCGGAACAGCAGGTCAAGAACTTGATTAAGGCGGCTAAGAGGAGTGCTCCGAAGGCTGTTAAAAAGGCTAAGGCAAAAGTTACTAAGAAAGCCGCAGTCAAGAAGAAATAGAGATAAAATCGAAATATGAGCATCATTCCTTTTAACGATGGTGTTTTCAGTTTCGTTACAACCAATGGGTGCACTGCAAAGTGCTCCCATTGTTTAATGAACTGCAAACCTGGCTTAAAACATAAGCTCAACTTTGAGCAGATGCGAAAGGCGATTGACCAGTTTACTCGAAAAAAGAATGCACATCTTGTTGTTTTTACGGGGGGCGAGTCTACATTGTTGGGCGAGGACCTGCTCCGAGCCATTCGCTATGCTACGTTGAAGTTCCTAAAGACGCGTCTTGTTACAAATGCCCACTGGGCGTCGAGCTTGGAACGCGCGCAGAACTACGTCAAAAAACTCCGGGAGGTAGGCCTTACGGAAATTGACTTCAGCGTTGACGACTACCACGAGCCGTTTGTTCCGCTGGACAATATCCGGAACGCTTGGCTGGCGAGCAAGGGAGTCGGTTTCGATTCGGTTACCCTTGCGAACAGTTTTGGGCCAAAAGATAAGATTAATCCTGATTTCATACGGGAATATTTAGGTGAAGATCTTCCTGAAGTTAGTTCGACGAGTTCGCCGGATAGCGTGGATCTTAAGAGATCTGAGGATGGCACTTTTTATAACATCCATACCAGTACGCTTCAAAAAAGCGGCCGTGCCGAAGATCTGGATTCCGAACAGTTCATCGGTGTTGAAAATCAGGAATTGCTCGACTGCGCTTGTAAATGGGTCGTTGTCGAACCGGTCCTTTCGCCATTGGGCCATATGTGGGCGTGTTGCGGAATCCCTGCCGATAACATCCCGATTCTGGACCTTGGTGATGCCAACAAGGAACGTATCGATACCATTTTGAAAAGGGCTAGCAAGGATGTCCTGATAAACGCGCTGTACTATCTTGGGCCGTATAAACTCTGCAAGTTCGTTGAAGAACATAGCGACATCCGTTTCAAAAGAAATTTTGGCGGTGCGTGCGAAATTTGCAGTGTCTTGACTGGCAACAAGAAGGCTGTTGAGGTTTTGCGGGCAAACGAAAAGTCCTTGGCTGCAGTTGTTCAGGCTGTAAGGTTCCTTAAGGAAAAAGGTATCCCTACGGGCTTGCTGAACAAGAACACCCGGTAGGCTAGATTCCGACTTTTAACAAACCCCGTCGCATTGATTGTGGCGGGGTTTTTACCTGCGCCTCCTGCTCCTCGCGATGAGCTTGGTCAGGAACCGGAAGAATTTTTCGGTGCGGGAATTGTCTTGCTTGTTGCGGCGTAGCGTTATCACGATATCGCGCTTGAATTCGGTGTCCGTGATTTTCAGGAGTCTGATTCTGCGCCTGTCGACATGTCCCCACGAAAATTCGGGCCAGAACCCGACTCCGATGCCGCTCGCGATGGCGTCTTTCACGGCGAGCGCGTTGTCGCTCTCGAAAATGATGCGCGTCTTGAACCCGATGCGTTCGCAGTACTCGTTGCAGATGCTGCGCAGCTGCTTGCTTCCGTAAAGCCCGATGAAGTTCGTCTCCTTCAGTTCCTTGAGACTGATGGTGTCGCGCTTTTTGTACAGCGGCGTGTTGGGCACGGCGAGGTAGATGTTCTCGCTGCAGATGAAGTTCTCCTCGTCGTGTTCGTTTTTCGCTATGGCGGGCGCCTTCGCGTAGGTGCGCACGCAGATGTCGTACAGGGTGGTCTCCTCGTTCTGCACCAGGTTGAATCGCAGGTCGGGGTCGTTTTTCTTGTAGAGGATAACCGCGTTGGTCACGAACGTCGACGCGGCGAGCACGTTCAGGTTCACCGTGGCGGACTGTTCGCTTTCCATGGCGCGCAGCTGTGCGGGTAGCGCCTCGATGTCTTCGTAGAGCGGCTTGACTTTCTTGTAGAAGTATTCCCCGATATCGGTGAGCTTGATGTTTCGGCCCTGCGTCTTGAAGAGCTTCACGCCGAGTTCGTCTTCGAGCTTGTGGAGGGCATGGGTGAGCGCCGGCTGCACGATGCACAGGGTCTTCGCGCTTTGCGTCACATGCTCGGTACGCGCGACTTCCAAAAAGTATTTGAGGTGCGTGAGTTCCATGGGGCCTCCGGAATGGTGTTGAAAAATCAATAAAAAAAATTGATGAATTAAATATAAATAATCTATTAGACAAGATGAATTACGGGTTCTAAATTTGCGGCCGGAAACAAAAAAGATCTCAATCAAAAGGAACAAATATGAACCTCAATTTCAAAACCCTGGCCCTTGCCGCCATTGCCTTGGCCTTCACCGCCTGCGAACAGGCCAACACCTGCAACTACGACGAAACCGCAAAGACGCTTTCGTGCCCCGAGAAGGTCTACAAGACGGTGTCGCTCGCTGGCAAGGTCTGGATGGCGGAAAACATGGCGGACTATGTCCCCGACAACAGCATCTGCTACGGCAACGACCACGCCAACTGCGAAGCCATGGGCCGCCTCTACACGTGGGACGCTGCGAACAACGGCCTTTGCCCCAATGGCTGGACGGTTCCTTCGCAGCAGGATTTCAAGGACGCTTTCGGGAGTGCTACCGTGGAAGATCTCAAGAAGGCCGACGGATTCAAGATGGTGCTCGCCGGGTTCCGTTACTTCGACGGCAAGTTTGCCGACAAGGACTCGAGCGCTAGCTTCTGGACCAAGGATAGCTACGACGATGCGCGCGCCTATCTTGTCCGCGTAACCGATACGACAATCACCTACGAGCACTTCAACAAGAGCATTGCCGCCTCCGTTCGCTGCGTGAAGGAATAAATTTTCCTACTTTCAGCGTATATCCAAAACAAAAAATCATCAACCTTAAACCCTTGGATATTGGACGGTTTACATGACTTGGCTAATCGACTTATTTACCAAGCCCTCGGTGGGGCAGCAGGTTGTGGTTATCGCTTTCACAGCCGCAGTTGGCCTCATGGTGGGTAAAATCAAGGTCAAGGGAATCGGCTTGGGCGGTGCGGGAGCGCTCTTCGTGGGCATCCTGCTCGGGCACCTCGGTCTCCGCGTTGAGGGCAACGTGCTTCATTTCGCGCAGGAGTTCGGCCTGATTCTCTTTGTCTATACAATCGGCATGCAGGTGGGCCCCGGATTCATGGATTCCATCCGCCGTCACGGTCTCGTTCTGAACGTCCTCTCGGGAGGAATCGTTCTGCTCGGCGTCCTGGTGACTCTCTGCCTCTACTGGTTTACAGATATGCATAACAACGTACCCGTGCTTGTGGGGATGCTCTGTGGCGCCGTCACGAACACGCCTTCCCTTGGCGCCGCCAATTCAGCCTTTGCCGCGGCCGGGGTGGACACGTCCCTTACGGGTATCGGGTACGCTGTTGCATATCCGTTCGGCGTCATCGGCATCATCCTCGTGATGATTCTCGTGCGCATCGTATTCAGGCAGAACCCGAACAAGGCTGCTGAAAATTACGCCGCGGACATCGCCGCTACGGCCAAGGAGATTGAATCCTGCAGCCTCACGGTTGACAACCGCAATCTCTTCGGTACGCAGTTGAAAGATATCCCGAACTTGATTTCGAGCGGTGTCGTGGTGACCCGCCTGCTGCGTGGCAACGACATCTTCACTCCGAACGGGAAGACGGTCATTGAGGAAGGCGACAAGGTGCATATCGTGGGCATGCCCGATGCGGTAGCCGCCATGGAGAAGATTATCGGCGGTAGGCTTGATACGCCCATCACCAAGTTCGCTTCCGACACGGCGAAGCCTATCCAGGTGAAGACGATTCTCGTGACGAACAAGAAGATTCTCGGGCGCACCATCGGTTCGCTCGCCCTCGCGGAACGCTACGGCGTGAACGTGAGTCGCGTGGTCCGCAGCGGGTTCAAGTTTACGGGTCGCCTGGATTTGCGTATCAAGTTTGCGGACAAGCTGATGGTCGTCGGCCCTGCCGAAGGTATTGAGGCTGCGGCGAAGGAGCTGGGCAACTCGCTCACGGCGCTCGACCATCCCGAAATCCTGCCTGCGTTTTTGGGTATATTCCTGGGTGTCGTCGTCGGTAGCATCCCTATCGCGATTCCCGGAATACCGACCCCGCTCAAGCTCGGTCTTGCCGGCGGTCCGCTGATCGTGTCCATCCTTCTCAGCCGCAAACGCAAGATAGGCCCGCTGAACTTCTTCATGGCGAGCAGCGCGAACCTCATGCTCCGTGAATTCGGCCTTACGCTCTTCCTCAGCTGCGTGGGCCTGAATGCGGGCATCAAGTTCTTCGACGTGCTCCTGAACGGTGATGGACTTTACTATATGGGCCTTGCCGCCCTCATCACGTTCCTGCCGCTCGCTATCATGGCCGTTGTGGGTCACCTGGTTTTCAAGGTAAACTACCTTTCGCTCTGCGGTGTGCTTGCGGGCGCGACTACCGACCCTCCCGCGCTTGCCTTCGCGAACGGCCAGGCCGAAAGCGAGGCCGTGAACATCGGGTACGCCTCTGTCTATCCGCTCACCATGCTGTTGCGCATCCTGAGCGGGCAGGTGCTCGCCGTTCTGCTGATTGCCGCCTGATTTGGCACCTTTTTTGCCCGTTTCGAATGAATCGGGCATCTTTTCTTTCGATAATTGTGTATTTTTCATGAAAAAGACGCTGCACCGCGAGGTGCAGTTTTTGAGGTATATATGCAAAAACTGATTATTGCGACTTTCGTGCTCCGCGTGCTGGGCCTGGTACTGATAGTTCTCGGCCTTTCCGCTTTTGGCCACAACCTGATTTACAATACATTCCCCGGGCTCGAGGGCTACTCCCTCAATCCGGTCAGCTATTTGGGCATCTTGATTTATATCGTCGGTGCGTTGATTTATTTCTTCGTGAACAAGAAGCGCCGCGCCGACCGCCGCCGCGAAGAAATCGAGGAAGCTGAAGATCGTGCTTTTAGAAGTTCCGCCAAGGAAGAAACGAAGGACGACCAAGACGCATAGGGTGTACTATGGGCGATTCGATGATAAAGATTGAGCATTTGCACAAGACCTACCGCAGCGGGTTCTTGATGAAGCCGAAGCTTGCGCTCAAGGACGTGAGCTTCAGCGTGGAGCCGGGCTGTGTCTACGGGTTTATCGGGCCGAACGGTGCCGGAAAGTCTACGACCATCAAGGTATTGACGGGTCTTTTGAATTTCGATTCGGGTACGGTGCTCGTGAACGGCTTGAGCCCGCGTGACGTGAACAGCCGCCGGTTTGTCGGCTATTCTCCGGAGCAGCCGTACTTTTACGATTACCTCACCGGTCGCGAACTTTTGCGCTTTTACGGCAAGCTCGTCGGGCTCGACGGTGCCGAACTCGACAAGCGCATAGGCTGGGCGCTCGAACTTTTGCATGCGAACAAGGATTGGATCGACCGCCGTTTGCGTTCTTACTCCAAGGGCATGATGCAGCGCGTGGGGATTGCGCAGGCGATTCTTTCCAAGCCGAAGCTCTTGATTCTCGATGAGCCGATGAGCGGTCTCGACCCGATGGGCCGTCGCGACGTGCGCGAGGCCATCATGGAGCTCAACCGCGATGGTGTCACGATTTTCTATTCGAGCCACCTGCTCTCCGACGTGGAAAGTATCAGCCACAAGGTCGCGATGATCGTGGATGGCAAGATCGTGCGCGAAGGTACGGTGGACGAGATTACGGAATCGTGCGGGGTGGAATACCACGTGCGTACCCGCAAGGCGATTCTCGAAAGCGACTTACCGCAGGGAATTTCGCTTGCAGGGCACCCGATGGAATTCGTCTGCGAAGACGATGCCGCCCGTGACAGGTTGCTCGGCTATTGCCTCTCCAATGGAATCGCTGTCGAGAAGATGGACCACAAGCGTCCGAGCCTTGAAGATATTTTGACGGAGGAGATTGCCCGTGCAGACGCTTAAGCATATTGCCATTATTGCGCACAATACCTTCCGCGAGTCTATCCGCGACAAGATCCTCTACAACATAGTGTTCCTCGCGATCGCGCTTACGCTTTTCAGTATCGTGCTTGGTGAATGGTCGGTGTTCGACCGCGCCTACGTCATCAAGTCCACCACGCTTTCGGTGATGAGCCTTTCCGGGCTTTTGATTTCGATATTCGTGGGCATCAGCCTCGTGCAGAAAGAAATCCAGCGCCGTACGGTGCTCACCCTGCTTTCGAAGCCCATCAGCCGCGTGACCTTCATCGTGGGCAAGTACTTCGGGCTTTTGGCGGTGGTGGCGGTGCACCTCGCGATACTCACGTGCATTTTCTATGTGATGCTGTTCGTCATCAATGCCGACCCGACGGCGAACCTGTTGCTCGCTATCTACCTCATCTTCTGCGAGATGGCGGTGGTGATTGCGGTCGCGCTTTTGTTCAGCAGTTTCAGCAGTACGGTGCTTTCGGCCCTGTTTACGTTGGGCGTCTATTTTGCGGGACACCTGAGCGGCGAATTGCTGGAACAGGTGAGGTTCGCTAGCCGCATGGGCGAGATGGGTGACGCCTCGACGGCGCTCTTCGAGAAGGCTGCCGTCGTGATTCATGCGATTTTCCCGGGGCTCTACCGCTACAACGTGACAAGCTACGTTGTGCACGGGGTCGCACTCCCGGATATGTATTTGTTCTGGAACACCGTCTATGCAGTCGGTTACGTGGGGGTATTCCTCGCGAT
The DNA here is from genome assembly GCF_017551775.1 of Fibrobacter sp. Classification (NCBI taxonomy): domain Bacteria; kingdom Pseudomonadati; phylum Fibrobacterota; class Fibrobacteria; order Fibrobacterales; family Fibrobacteraceae; genus Fibrobacter; species Fibrobacter sp. The sequence continues at coordinate 93,793 of NZ_JAFZKX010000110.1, forward strand.
TGCTAGCTGGTGGTTTAGCCGGAGGGATTTCCTATGAGAAACCAGTATATGGCGAAGGTCCTTGTCCACAACAAGGTGGTGACGGAGGACCAGGTGAACGCCCATTGGGGCGAGATTACGGAAACTCAGGATATTGGGCAGGTGCTCGTGAGGGCGGGAATCCTGCAACCGGCGATGTACGACAAGGTGCTCGCGTTCGTGAAGAACATCGAGGCGAAGAATGGCGCTCCCGCACCGGCCGCTCCTGCTCCTGCAGCAAGACCCGCCGCTCCTGCGCCAGCCGCTCCGGCAAGGCCTGCCGCTGCTCCGGCAAAACCTGCCGTGCAGGCTAAACCTTCCGCGCCGGCTCCCGAGCCTGCGGCCGAGCCCGCGCTCCAGATTGAGGGCAACAACATCTACGGCGAATCGTCTTCTTCGAACATGGTCGTCGAGAAGGTTTCGGGTCTCGAGACCACGAGCATTTCGAGCATCGGCATTTCTACGGAAAGCGAGGCCGGTGACGGCGAACCCGATGATGGCGAACTGCCTTCCCGTTTTGCGATTGTCTCGGGCGAAGGGGCTGCGGTCATGGCTCCCGATACGCTGCTCCCGAAGATGAGCTTGAAGAAGATCATCGCGTTCGCCCGCAAGTTCGGCGCGACGGACATCTACCTCTTTGCCGACCGCCAGATTATGATGCGCCAGTCGGGCGTGATATTCCCGGCGACCGAACAGACGGTCGACAAGACGCGCGTCGCGGAACTGCTCGCCGAAGCCTCCGAAGGTTTTGCCGACGGGTACAAGGTGGTCGCGGGCAAGAATTTCAGCAAGACGTTCGGCCTTCCCGGTGTAGGCCGTGCTAGGATTTCGGTCACGTGGGACGACGTGAACCCGAGCGTTTCTATCCGCGTTATTCAGAGCGAATCGGTCTCGTTCGACAACCTGTTCTTGCCGCCGTTCTGCCAGTCGTTTGCTAACCTTACGAGCGGACTCGTGCTTGTGGCCGGCCCCTCGACGAGCGGGCGCTCCACGACGGTCACGACGTTTGCCGAAATGATTGCGGCAAGCCGTCCGTGCTACATCCATACTATCGAGCGGCCTATCGAACGATTGCTCAAGAATCCGAACGGCGCGATTGCCCAGAAAGAAGTCGGGCTTCACGTGAAGAGCGGCATCGCGGGTATCGAACTTGCCATGCGCGACGGTGCCGATGTCATCTGCTTCGACCATCTGGAATCCATGGAAGAACTGAGCCTGCTTTTGCAGGCGGCGAATGCCGGCGCGCTCGTATTCGCGGTGACCGGCGGGAACAACATCCATGCGCTCCTTTCCAAGCTGCTGGTGTCCGTGCCCGAATCGAACCGCAACGCTTTTGCCTGCACGCTTGCCGACCAGCTGAAGGGAGTCATCGTGCAGCACCTGATTCCCGTGGTGCAGAACCAGGGCCTGGTGCTTGCGGTCGAGGCCATGCGCGTTACGTCTACGGTCGCGAACATGATTCGCCGTTGCGATCTCTCGCAGTTGGTGGCCGCTATCAGCAGCCAAAAGGACCAGGGCGTTACGCTGGACGATTCCCTGCAGAAGTGCGTGGAATCCGGTTATATCGATGGCGCGGAAGCCTGGAAACGTGCATACGACAGCCGTCGCTTTGCGGCGTACAGGCCGGCATAAGGAGGAATTTCGATGGCTACAGAAATTGAATCCCTTTTGGATTATGTTGTCAGTGTCGGCGGAAGCGAACTGATCGTTACCGAAGGCGCTCCTTCCGCTGTCCGCTTGGCGGGCCGCGTGTGCGTCGTTCCGGATGCTCCCGCTGTTGAGTTTGGCGCGTTGCGCGAATTTCTCGGTGCGATGGAAGGCGACGACGGCTCCATGCTTTGCGGGCCCTGGGCGGGTGTCAGGTGGCGTGTGCGCTACTTCCGCGAGGCCCTCGGAAACGCTGCCGTGTTCCGCCCGCTGATGGCGGAATGCCCGTCGTTCGATTCTTTGGGTGCGCCCAATTCCGTGATGGGACTTCTCGGCCTGAGTTCGGGCCTGGTCGTCTTCGCAGGCCCTGCGTGTTCCGGCAAGACGACAACTGCGTCGGCGTACGTGAAGGCCATGTGCGAATCCGGTGTCTTGCGCGTGAGCTTGCTCGACGCGAATGCTGAAATCCCCATTTCTGTCGGGAACAGCCTCGTGCTGAAGGATTCCGTCGGGTCCGTAGAATCCCGTATTTCGCAGGCGCTCCGCAGCGGCTGCGACCTTATATGGCTGGGCGATTTCAAGGGCGATACGCTCCTCCCGATGCTGCATGCCGCCGAGGCGGGCGCGTTGGTGGTCTGTTGCGTTACCGCGGGCAATTCCGCGGGCGTGTTGGATTCGCTCCTTTCTTCTGTCCCCGCGCAGGACCGCGACCTCTGCCGCACCATGCTTGCGGCCTACCTCAAGTCGGTGGTGGTGCAGCGCTTGCTGCCCGGTGCCTCTGAGGAGTCGGGTGCCGTCCCGGCGTGGGAAATGCTTTTCAATACACAAAATGCGTCTACGCTTATCCGTAGCGGTGAATTCTTCAAGTTGCCTTCCATTATTGCGGCGTCGGCCTCGGAAGGCATGATGCTCATGGACGAATGCATAGTGGAACTCGTGAAGTCTGGCTATGTCGCTCGTGAAGATGCGGAGAGGTATGTTTCGAGCACAGTTCGTTTTGGCTAGCCCTTGGTGTAGGCTTTTCCCGGTTGCCGTACTGGCGGCCTTTTCGCTGCTGCATGCGCAAGGGGATCCCTCGGAAATGTTGCAGGTCCTTTCTGCGACGCCCGATTCCGTCGTGGCTCAGGATTCCGTGCAGGCCGCTCCTGTTTCTGAACAGGATTCTTCTGCGAATCCGGTCGCGGCCGATTCCGCATCTGTCCAGGATACGGTTGCCGTCCAGGCGCCGGTTGATTCCGCTGCCGCTGCGGTTACGGTTTCGAAGCCACTCAAGTCGGTCCTTTATCTGGGCGGTGGAGAGAATTCGCCGTGGTTCCATCTGGGTGTCCTCTATGCGATAGAGACATATTCCGTTCCTGTAGATTCCATAGTCGGTACGTCGTGGGGCGCCTATGTCGGCGCTTTGTGGGCCAAGGGAGTCGCTCCCGACGATATCCAGCGCATTCTTCTCGATTCCGATTTGGATTCCCTTGCCGGATTCGGTGCGGACGACGCCTCCGCGGGTAACGAGCGCTTCGCCATTCCCGTTTCGGAAAAGGGCTTCCCGAGCCTGCGCCAGCGTTTTTCCGTCCATGTGGATTCTTCGGGAGCGCTGCATCGCCGCCTGAAAAAGCTTTCTCCGGATTCGTCTTCCATCGAGTCGTCCCTTGCGGTATTGCGCCTGCAGGAATCGCTCCTGCGTCACAAGGAAGGCTACCGCATTCCGTTTGCGGTTCTCGGCTGCGACAGCGTCGTCGGGAATTCCTACGACAACATCATGTCTAGCCTTCCCGTTTTCGACCGTCAGGATGCGCGTGACCACATTTCTGGTGATGTGTGCCCGTACCTCTCGCTCCCCGCGGAAGATTCTCCGGACGAACTCGCCATCATCGCAGTCGCTTCCCCGCTTCGCGGAGAATACCGCGGTACCGCATGGAAGCGCGCCATCAGGGAAGGCGTGCTCAAAAATCTCGGGACGCAGCCTGGGGTTATCGTGCGCCCGCATACGATCGCGGATTCTTCCCGCAACGGCTGGATTCAGGCCGGCTTCTCGGCGCTCGAATCGAAACTTTCGCACATGGCGCCCCTCGGAAAGCGCAATGTCGATTACGCGTCGAACCGCGTGCCCTCGGTACCGTGGTTCAAGTTCAAACCCACTTACGACAGCCTTCCTTCCGAGACGCACAATCCGGTGAAGTCGTACTGGAACGCCTCCGATACGGGACTTGTTGCCCCGAGGAATTTTGCTTACGGCTTTTCGCAGTTCCCGTCGTGTGATTCGGTCTCGTTCAATATGCTTAGCGATGGCGACGTGCTTGTCGACGCGAACATTGAACCGACATTCGATATAGCCGCGGGCGGTTTCGGTTCGAATGTGTTGGGCCCCAACGCCTACGCCGAATTGTCGTTCTACTTCGTCAACCAGATGGAAATTGCGCTTACGCTTGCCGGCTTCTACGGCGGGAACACCTTCGGGTTCACCCCGCACCTTTCCGTCGAACGCCTCTGGAGCAAGGACTGGGGCTTGTCCGTCGCCTTCGATTGGATGCACCTGCGTCCGTTAAAGTCCTATATCAACGAAGTCCCGGCGATGGCGCGCATTTACGAAGAGCGCAAGAGCGACATCTCGCTCATGCTCCATTACAGGATCAATGAGCATGTGAACATCTCGGCCGATTTCCTCTTTGCCGACAGGACCTACGAGGTCGAGGAAAAGATATACTATACGGATTCCTACAACGTGTACCCCGCATCGCAGAAACTGCGTCTCGAGTATCTCTCGGGCGATGGCGACAGGTGGTTCTCGCGTAACGGGCTTTCTGCCAACATGGAACTCGGGCTCACCTCCGTCGGGTTCGATTTCGGATTCGACGAGTTCATCCCGACGTTCATCACGGTATTTGGCGACGTGCAGTATTCGCTTTCACCGAAGCCGTTCGCTTCCTTGACTGCGGCCGCCGCGTTCGCGACGGAGCGGTTCCACAAGGAAGGATTCGGGTACGTCTATCCCGAAACGTCCGGCTATCGCGTGCTCGACAATACCATTCGCCATAGGATCAAGCCGACCCCGTGGCGTTCCGAATGGCTGGATTCCGATTTGGCTTCGCATGAGTACGGCCTGCTGCGCCTTTCGGGTGGGCTGCACTACCACGGGAACGGTCTCTGGCTGTTCTCCGCCTACGTGCACGATTTCGAGGAAAACCCGACGGCGAGTCTGGGCAAGCACAGGTTCGTATTCGAACCGGCGCTGCGTCTTTCTTACAAGTCCGTCTGTGTTTACGCGGGCCTATCCCGCATCGTGGATAGCGAAACCTTCAGCGATTTGAAGAAGTTCAAGGACTACGACTTCTTCATCCGCATCGGCAATTACGACCTGTTCTAAGTTAGTTGCTGGTTGCTAGTTCCTGGTCGCTATTATGGTTTGGCGGCGTAGCCGCGATTATTTAAACTAGTAACTAGTAACCAGTAACCAGTAACTAATAACTAGTAACTATAAACAGCACCGCAGGTGCTTACTCCCCGCGGTTCTTCGCGGCGATATCCTTGTACTTGTTGTGGTCGGCGAGCGTCTTGCTGAAAAAGTGCGTCATGCTTCCGTCGTCTTTTGCAACAAAGTAAAGCGCTTCCGTATTTGCCGGATGGAGCGCTGCTTCGATGGCCTTGCGCCCGGGGTTCGAAATCGGGCCGGGCATGAGCCCCTTGAACTTGCGGGTGTTGTACGGGCTGTCGCTGTTGAGCTGGCTCTTGTAGATGGGCCCGGTCAGGTTCTTGAAGATGAACCTCACTGTCGGGTCGGCCCCGAGGGGCATGTCAATCTTGAGCCTGTTGTGGAACACTCCCGCGATAAGCGGGCGTTCTTCGGGTATGCCCGTCTCCTCTTCGACAACGCTTGCGAGCGTGAGCACCCTGTGCCAGTTGCCGAGTTCTTTCCACTTGGAGGGCCTCGGGTCTGCTTCCAGCTGGTCGCGGAACTTCAGGTTGGCGGCGACCATCTGCCGCAGTATGGTCTCTTCGTTTGCGTCGATGGGGAAGGGGTAGGTGTCCGGCAGCAGGTAGCCCTCGAGCGATTTCGCGTCGACGCCGAGCGACTTCGCGAATTTTGCGTCGTGGACGAGCTTGTTCCAGCGGTCCTCGTTCAGGTCGGGGAACGCCTTCTTCAGGTAGGCGGGGATTTCCCACGAGGCGCGGCCTTCGGGGATGGTCACTCTGCGGGTGGCGGTCTTACCGCTTGCGAGGATGGCGGCGATGTCGTCGAGCGTCACGTGGGGCGGAATCTCGTACCAGCCCTTCTGGATGGAAGGCTGCTTGAGCTTGTTCCATACCTTGTATGCAAGCTCGTCGGTCCAGATTCCCTTCTTGGAAAGGATCTCACCCACGCGCGAGGCGGGGGTCCCGTTCGGGATCTCGATGAGGGTCGTCTGGTCGTTCAGGGACACGGAATTGACCCTTTTTTTCATCTGGAAGGCACAAAAAAGGGCCGCCAGGGTCAAAAAAACGAAAAAAAACACAAAAATCTTCTTCATGATGTAAAAATTTAAAAGAAAATGCAACGGATTGCAAAAATAAAAGGTATATTCCTTATGCATTGTTGAATATTTACCTTCCTTCTGAGGAACTATATGAAAAAGTTTTTCTTTGTTGCGCTTGCATTGATGGTAGCCTCCGCCTTTGCTGCGCCGAATAAGGTCAAGTCTAAGCTCGGAGACGTCGAACTCACCAAGGAAAAGGGTGGTGGAAATGTGGTTTGCACCGCTGGGTTCAACGACGAGCTCACAATCGTCAAGGATGGCGATACCGACGTTCTGGTCAAGGGTAGCTGCGGCCAGGGCTGGGTACCGAAGTCCAAGGTCGAATACGTTGCCGCTCTCGCTGGTGACAAGTCCATGAAACTCGATGGCGTGGACGTGGTCGGCTGGCTCGATAACCCGAGCGCCGTGTTCGTGTTGGAAAACGACGACATGGATTTCGATGGCGTGAACATCGACCGTGACTTCAAGGAATACCTGCGTCACACGATGGACCGCGAACAGATGGAAATGCACAACAACGAAAACTAATCGTTGCCGCTTTCATCCAGGTTTTGGACCTCGCTATGAGCGGGGTTCTTTTTTTACAATCGAAAATTGGAACGCTAGGTTACCCTTTCGCTCTAGAAGAGCCTTCTCCGTTTACCTTGGTAACCGGAAAGATTTTTTTCGTGTTTTGTATCACGTGGAAAAATGGAAGGTAAAATCTAAATTAGGGGTGGGTTTGGGTGAACCCGTATGAGGATGTTTATGAAGAAATTTAGTGTGTGGATTGTGGCCGTTTTGGCGGTGTTGTCGTTCGGTCGAGTGGGCCCGGTGAGCCAGTATGGCCAGTTGCAGGCAGGCAAGAATTCTAGCGGCAAGGGGCAGATTTACGGTGCGTGCAAGGGCGTCACTAGCGGCAACGAGGTGGCCGTGCAGGGCATGAGCCTTTTCTGGAGCATTTCCAGCGATGTGGGTGCTCCCTTCTGGACTGCCGAACATATAAACAAGTTGGTCAACGAACAGAATATCCAGTTGATTCGCGCTCCCATGGGTGTTGATGAAGACTGGTATGCTGGCAACTACTTTACGAATACCGGCTATTACCAGGGCTTGATGAATACCGTGGTACAGGCCGCCATCGATAACGACATCTACGTGATCATCGACTACCATAGCCACCATGCCGCCGACGACGCGAATAAGGCGAAGACGTTCTTCGATACTATGGCCAAGAGGTGGGGCAAGTACGATAATGTCATCTTTGAAATTTTCAACGAACCGTTGCAAGAGCAGTCTTGGGGTTCTATCAAGACCTACGCCGATGAAGTGGTGAAGACGATTCGCCAGTATTCGGACAACCTGATTGTCGTGGGCAACCGCAGCTGGGACCAGTACCCGAACGAAGCGGCGAGCAGTCCTGTCGCAGATTCCAAGAACAACATCGCCTACACGTTCCACTACTATGCAGGCTCGCATTACACCGATAGGGAAGGTTCCAATGCGGTTTCGGCGATGAACAGCGGCCTTTCTGTGTTCGTGACCGAATGGGGTACCGTCGATGCTTCGGGCAATGGCGGCTACAGTGCGGGTAATAGCAAGACCTGGCTCGACTGGATGAATAAGCACAAGCTTTCCGGTGCGAACTGGTCTGTGTCCAACAAGCCGGAATCTGCCTCTTATTATACCGGCGACATGGACAATCTGTCTTATTCTACGAGCGGCCAGTGGGTGAATGCCAATGTGTTCGCCTCGCTCCCAAAGTCCTACACGGCATGTGATGGCGCTCCGGCTTCCAGCAGTTCTATCGCAAGTTCTTCCAGTTCGCTCCCGGCGGGCTACACCGACTACATCGACGACCTGGAAGACGGTGACGGCTTTGCGTTCACGGGTGGCGAATGGTACGCCTACACCGATGCGGGCGACAAGGGCGCCTCGACGATTTCTAATGGCCCCGGCAGGAACAACGGTTACAACGTGGTCTTGTCGGGTTCCACGGCGGGCAATTCGACCAAGTATGTGGCGGGCGTGACCGGCGTAAAGCTTGCACAGGGCGAAAACCCGTACGATCCTTACGTGGCGCTCGGCGTGGCCCTGAACAAGACGCAGACCGCCTATGACCTTTCTGCCTGTAACGAAATCAGCTACAAGTACAAGGGTGCCGCGCATAACTTCAAGGCCGAAGATACTGCCGTGACGGATTACGGCTACCACATGATTACGAAGCCCGCTTCGAATTCGTGGACCACGGTGACGGTTCCCTGGGATATGCTGTCGCAGGAATCCTGGGCAAAGCCCGTGACGCTTTCCAAGAAGCGCGTTGCCAAGTTTACTTGGGAAATCAAGGGAACGCAGCCGAGCATGAACTACCTGTATGTCGACGACGTGCGCTGTTCCGGAATGGCGTTCAAGCCCGTTCCGTCTCCGGCGTCGAGCAGTTCTTCCGTGAAGAGCAGTTCGAGCGTCGCTTCTTCCAGCAGCGTGAGGTCTTCCTCCAGTAGCATTCCTTCGTCTTCGAGCTTGTCTTCGAGTTCCGTGATGTCCTCGAGCTCTATTAGGTCTTCCTCCAGCGTCCAGCCGCCGAGTTCTTCCAGCGAAGAATCAAGCAGTAGCGTAGTTCCGGTATCCAGCAGCAGCGAGGAGTCTTCTTCGAGTGAAGAAAGCTCTAGCAGTGAATTCATAATCGTAGAATCCTCGTCGAGCAAGGATGTTCCGCCCTCGAGTAGCAGCGAAGCGCCTTCGTCTAGTTCCGTGGTGCCGAGCAGTTCTTCCGAGAAGAGCAGTTCGAGCATCGCGTCCTCTAGCTCCGAGCAGTCTTCTTCTAGCGTGGAATCGAGCAGCAGCATTGTTCCGTCCTCAAGCAGCGTGATTCCGTCTTCCAGCAGCAACATGCAGGTCGTTGTTACGGGCAGCCTGGAACAGACTGTCGAGCGTGGCGCCGCATTCGAAACTATTACCTTCAGCAATGTGCAGTCGTTCGAACGCAATACCTGGAATCTCTGGTTCATGGAATTCAAGAGGACCGGAGACGTGGTTACGGCCGAAGGTTCCGTGCATGCGGGCTTTACGCCGGGTACGGCTGTGGAAACGGTGACTGTCAATGGGCAGAAGTTCAATATATCGTTTGACGTGGTGTTGCCTGCAAGCAGTTCTTCGTCCTCCAGCGAAACGCCGGCCTCTTCTTCGAGCGAAGCTTCGTCCTCCAGCGTCGAGCCCGAGTCCTCTTCGAGCGAAATGCAGCCGGAATCTTCTTCTAGCGAAGGCCCCCTGTTCGTAACGTCGCGTTCCATGTCCGCCCTCTCGCTGAATGTTGCTGGCCGTACGCTCCATGTGACGGGCGCCCCCGACATGTCTGTCGAGGTATTCGATATGCAGGGTACGCCGGTCGCATCCTTCGGTCATGTGTCGGGCTCCGTGAGCCTTGACGCCCTCTGCCAGGGAAGTTATGTCGTGCGTCTCCGCTCGGGATCGCTCAGCATGATTCGCCGTATTCTAGTGAAGTAATCAAGAATTTCTCCTCCTAAGGTCCCCGTCATGCATTATGTATGGCGGGGATTTTATTTGCGCTTGTTACTTGCGTTCGTGCTTATAAAATGCGTAAATTTGCATATTTGCATAAATATGGTATAAATTTTTTCTATATTTTGCCGCATGACTTTTTCAAATGGTGTAAAAGGTGGTCTTCCTATCGGGCTCGGGTACTTCGCGGTCTCGTTCTCGTTCGGGATTGCGGGCTCGAAGTTTTTGAGCTGGCCGCTGGTTACGTTTATTTCGATGACGAATCTCACCTCGGCGGGGCAGTTCGCGGGGCTCCAGATTATGGCGGATGCCGCGGGTACCTTTATCGAGATGGCGATTGCGACTTTCTTTATCAACCTGCGTTACAGCCTGATGGCGATTTCCCTGTCGCAGAAGGTGGCTCCCAGCTTTGGCACGGGTAAGCGCCTGCTGCTCGCTACGGGCATCACCGACGAAATCTATGCGCTTGCGGTTAGCCAGACCGAGCCCGTGACGGCGCGGTACTTTGCGGGCCTCATGGTGCTCCCTTACATCGGCTGGTCTTCGGGTACGCTCTGCGGTGCCATCTGTGGCGAAATCCTCCCCGCGGTGGTGACGAATGCCCTGGGCGTTGCGCTGTACGGCATGTTCATCGCGATTGTCGTCCCGCAGATGAAGGCGCATCGTCCCACGCTCATCGCCGTGCTGATTGCAATCGCATGCAGTTTCGCGTTCAAGTTCGTTCCTGCGCTGAGCGGCGTTACCGTCGGCTTCGCAATTATCATCTGCGCTTTGGTCGCCTCCCTCATCGGGGCGGCGCTGTTCCCGGTTAAAGATGACGAGGAAGATGCCGAACAAGAAAAGGAGGGCGCATGAACCTGAAAGACTATTGCCTCTTCTTGCTCGTGATGGCGGGTGTCACCTACCTGCTGCGCGCGGTCCCCTTCGTTCTTTTGAAGGGCAAAATCAAGAGCCGCTTTTGGCGCTCGTTCCTCGCGTACGTGCCCTACACGGTCCTTGCCGCGATGACGGTGCCGGCCATCCTCTATTCGACAAACAGCGTGCTTTCGGGTGCTTGTGCGCTCGTGGCCGCGGTCATCGCGTCTTTGCTTGGGCGCGGGCTCGTGGGGGTTGCCGTGGTTGCCTGCGTTACGGTGCTCGGTGTTGACGGCATCATGCTGTTGCTATAAACAAAAAACGTTTCGCTATAAACGAAGAAAGGCGCTCCGTCAGGAACGCCTTTCGAGTACCCATGTCCGGAATCGAACCGGAATAACCTCCTTCGGAGGGAGGGACACTATCCATTGTGATACACGGGCCCGGCCAATGCAATTCCGCGTTGTGCGGAATCCATCCGGTTTTGGTTTGCGAAATATAGTAATTTTAGTTATTAGTTGCTGGGCACCTGCGGTGCAGTTATTCGTTAATAGTTACTAGTTATTAGTTTAAATAGTCGTGGCTACGCCGCCAAACTATAAACTAGCGGCCCTGGGATTTATTAATTATCAAGAAGTGATACGATGAGTTCGTGCGGTTCGGCGTCCACCACCAGCGCATCGCGGAATTCGCCCACGTCGGCGTCGCCTTCGAGCACCTTCACGATGTCGTCGTTTTCCATCGAGTTGCCTTCGGTACGTCCGTAGAAGTGGTATTCGCTTTCTTCGGCGACCTGGTCGATGATGACACGGACCTTTTTCCCTATCATCGCTTCGGCGCGTTCGGCGTCGAGTTCTTCCTGGAAGTCCGTTACCGCGTCGAGCCTTGCGCGCGCATCGCTTTCGTCGACCGGCGGCAGGTCCATCTCCATCACGGGAGTGCCTTCTTCGGGGCTGAATACGAATCCGCCCAGGTGGTCGAACTGGATGTCCTGCAACAGCTCCATCAGTTCTTCAAAATCTTCGTGCGTCTCGCCGGGGAACCCGACCAGGACGGTTGTACGCAAGGTAACGCCCGGGATGCGTTCGCGGATCTTGTGCAGAATGTCCACGAGTTCCTTTTTGCGGTAGTTCCGCTTCATGTTCTTGAGCACGTTGTCGCTTGCGTGCTGGATAGGCATGTCCACGTACTTCACGAGGCGCGGTTCGTTTGCCATTAGGTCTAAAAGTTCATCGTCCACGAACATCGGGTACCAGTACAGCGTGCGTATCCACGGGATGTTCGTGTTGTCGAGAATCGCCTTCAGAAGCTGGGCGAGCGTGCCGCCCTTCTTGCCCTTTTCGCGCCCGAAGTAGGTCGTGTCCTGCGCGATGAGGGTGATTTCTTTTACGCCCTGCGCCTCGAGGCTCTTCGCCTCTTCGACGATATCGTCGATACTGCGCGATACCTGCTTGCCACGGATTAGGGGAATCGCGCAGTAGGCGCAGCGGCGGTTGCAGCCTTCCGCAATCTTCAGGTAGGCGTGGTGCTTGAAGCCGCCGAGGTTCATGCGCGGGAGGTTTTCCGCGTCGCAGCTTTGCGGGGCGACGATTCCCATCTTCTTCAAAAGTTCGCCCGGCTTGTACGTGCCTACCCAGTAATCCACTTCGGGCAGTTCCTTGATGAGTTCCTCGCCGTAACGGCCCGAAAGGCAGCCCGAGACAATCAGTTTCTGTTTTGCCTTCTTGCCTTTAATTTGTGCGAGAATCGCGTTGATGGATTCTTCCTTCGCGGCCTCGATGAACCCGCAGGTGTTCACCAGGATGTAGTCCGCCTTGGTTGCCGAGTCGCAGGTGACAAAGCCTGCGTGCAGCATTTCGCCGACGAGGTTCTCCGCGTCGACCTGGTTCTTGGCGCATCCTAAATGGACGACGAATACTTTGGGTTTCTTGGTAGGCATGGTGTCAAATTTAGAAAAAACGTCATTGAACAACAAAAAAAGAGCCCTGCGGGGCTCTTTTTTGTTTTGAAAGGTTTTTCCTTATTCCCAGTCGTCCACGAAGTCTGCGGGCGGAGCAGGGGGAGCGGCGGGTTCCTGTGCCGGAGCGGGAGCAGGTTCCGGTTCCGGAGCAGGTGCAGGCGCCGGTTCAGGTTCCGGTGCGGGAGCCGGAGCAGGCGCGGGTGCCGGTTCAGGTTCGGCCACGGGTTCTGGCTCGGGTTCCGGTGTGGACTGGTTGTCCTGCGGAGGAGCGTAGTAAGAACTGGATTCTTCTTCGTAATCGCCGGCGGGGTTGCCGACATCGTCGTTCTTGCTGTTGTCTACCCACCACTGGAAGTTCAGTGCGGAAAGGACCTGCTTGCCGTATTCCTGTGCGGCGGCGTATGTCGGGAAGAATCCCACGCGTACGCGGTAGTATGTACCTTCGAGCTCGCCCGGGTTTTCGACTTCGGCCAAGTAGGCCTTGATGTTTTGTTCTGCGAGTTTCTTGATAATGGCGTTGGCGCCCTTTTTCGAAGGCTGGATGCTCACCTGGATCACAAATGCGCCTTCGCTCTGCTGCTGGACGCTGCCAGTCGTCGCTACGGGGGCGCTTTCAGTTTTGGCGGGCTCGACCGCCTGTTCTTCTTGCGGTGCGCTCTGGGAAAGGGACTGGATGGGCACCAGTTCGGGTTCTTCGGCTGCAGGCGCCGGCTGTTCCACCTTCTTTTCTACGGGAGCGGGCGTGCTTTTTTGCATTTCGGGAACGATTTTTTCTTCTTCACCGCAGCTGCAGAGGAGCGCTCCTGCAATAGAAGCGGCGCATAAGGTGAGCGACCATGTCTTTTTCATTCAAATCTCCGGAAAATGAACCTATGAGCCGAAAAAAGGCTTTTTCATGTAAAAATATATATAAGTCTTTGAAGATAAGCAAGTTATAAGGAAAAAAATGTCGCAAAAACGGCCGAATTTTGCCCCTTTTTGTAGTGCCCTTGACGAAAACTATTCAAATAAATATATTTGGCTATCCAAAAAACGAATTTCTAATTTAACCAAAGGATTATCGTGATCGGCGTTATTGTTAAGTCCAACGAACCTTTCGAACGCGCTCTCAAGCGTTTTACCAAGTCCTGCGAAAAGAACGGCATCATTTCCGATGTCAAGAAGCGTCAGCGCTTCGAAAAGCCTTCCGAAGAAAAGAAGCGCATCGAAACCGCTGCTCGTCGCAAGCGTCTTAAGGAAATCGCTGACCAGAACCGCAAGCGCCTCTACTAATACCGCCCCCGCTCAGCCGGGAAGTATTGGTCGTCGCTCGTTTACGTAAAAGCGTCAACTGAATCCGTGAGTCGTCGGTCTATGACCGGTGGCTCATTGCGTGTTTCTAGAGATTATCAACCGCGGAATGTTCCGCAAAGGGTAAAAACATGAGCAGTGCACTCCTTACAAAGATTCTCGATGATATCAAGACCGCCATGAAGGCTCACGATGCTGAAACGCTCGGCACCCTCCGCACCCTCCATTCCGACATCAAGAACGAAGCCATGAAGCAGGGGGCTACCCCCGCGCAGATTACCGAGAGCATCACCGACGAAATGTGCGTCGACGTTCTCGCCCGCAGCGTGAAGCAGAAGCAGGAAGCCATCGAGATCCTCAAGAAGGGCGGCTTCATGGACAAGGTTCCGGCCGAAGAGGCCTGCATCGCGCTCTACCGCAAGTACATGCCTGCCGAAATGACCGAGGACGAGGTCAAGGCCCTCATCGCCGAAATCAAGGCTGCGACCGGTGCCGCGAGCCCCAAGGACATGGGCAAGATCATGAAGGAACTCTCCCCGAAGGTCAAGGGCCGTTTCGACGCCAAGCGCGCGAGCGCCTTGGTTCAGGAAGCTCTTAAGTGACCGCTCGGCTCTATCGCAGGTAAAGAACCTACGCATTCGCCTCGCTCTCGCCACCGCCTCAGCTTAATGCCTGAGGCTTTGTGGCTCACGGAATAAGCAGAAATGACAACATCTGAAATAGCGGAAAACAAGAAGTCGACGGACTACATCACCTTCGTCATCGTGGTTTCCGCGTTCGCGGTGCTGACGCTGCACACGAACAACTGCTTCTGGTTCTATACCGGGAAAGAGGACTTCTGGTTCTCCGCTAACATCATTGAATGCGTGTTCTATTTTGCCGTTCCCCTGTTTTTCATGGTGAGCGGCATTACGCTTATGGATTTCTTCGACCGTTATTCCATGAAGCGCTTCTTTGCCAGGCGGTTCATGAAGACGATGTTGCCGTTTTTGGTCTGGAGCCTCGTTGCATTGGGAATCGACCTGTACTACGGCAAACGGGCCTGGTCGGGAGTCACCATCAAGTCGGTGTACCAGGGATTGACGGGCAACGGCTACGTCAGCATTTACTGGTTCTTTTACGCCCTGTTCATCATGTACATGTGCATGCCGCTTTATGCTGCCGTAGAGAAGAGCAAGAGGATGCTCGTGTTCTCTTACCTGGTCATAGCGACTTTCGTTTTCAACATCTTCCTCCCGTTCCTGAAGAACATGTTCTCTTCGGATTTGAACATCATGTTCAATGTCGCGACGCTGGGTGGATTCTTGATATGGCCGTTGCTTGGATGGGTGCTCCACAATTATGAATTTAAGAGGTGGCACAAGGCGATTATCCATGTGGCGGGCCTCGCGGGGCTCTTGCTGCATATCATCGGGTCTTACGTGCTCTCTGTCAAAGCGGGTCACGTCGTCACGACGTTCAAGGGTTACGAGAACGTTCCGTCGGTTTTGTATGCGGTCAGCGTGTTCGTCTTCTTGAAGGATGTGGGCCGCTGGGTGATGAAGCGGGAACTCCTTTCCAAGTTCGTGAAGGTCCTGGGGCGGTACGCCTTCGAGATATACCTTTTGCAGTTTATCCTGCTTGACGCTGCGGTCAGAAATCCTTCAATCGACAGGAATTCCCTTTTGTACCGTCTGGGCGCACCGTTTGTGATGATTCCGATTATCATGGCTTTTACATGGTGCCTCAGGAAGATTCCTGTTGTAAGAAGAATCGTTCCATAGTATTTTAGAATTGTTTTATATTTCTTTTGAAAAATATTTCTAGAAATCTTTGAGGAATATTAAAGGAGAATATTGTGCGTAAACTGTCTTTTCTGATGGTTATTTTGTTTGCCCTCCAGCTGACGGGCTGTACGGGCTTCTTCCTTCGAATGTATCGGCTAGAACAGGCGACGTTCGCACCGGAACTTTCGAAAGCGTATAAGAAAAATGTCGGGCTCGATACGCTCTATGATGTTAGTGCGGGCGACTTGACCCTTGCGGATATCCATGAGAAAACTCATCCTGCCGTGCGCAAGTTCCTGATTGATTTTATTCACAGAGATGATTTTGATTACAAGAAACATCTAAAGTTTAATTTGGTCAAAGGCTATATAATGGATGCCGTCATGAAACGCGACGGTGATGAAAGTGCGACGGTTTATTTGGTTCACGTGAATTTTGGTGGTGAAAAAGATGATGCACTGGGCGAGAAGCAAAAGGCTTTTTTTGAGGTATGGCATATCGGTGGACGGGTCACGAAGGAAGTCCATCGTGTCGATGGTCGAATAACCTATGTTATGGACGTTGAAAAGAAACAAGAGTTCCAATACTATGATAATGGTGAAAAGATGTCCGAATTCCATGGAGATTTTTTTAACGATACTGAAGGGGCTGTGAGGTATAGTGGAATATGGACCTTATATTCCGAAAGGGGTGTAAAGGCTATCGAGTGTGAAATTAGTGATGGCCGACTGGACCGGGGCTCTTGTGTAAAAACGGGTGAAAAAGTTGATGTAAGCAAACTTGATAGCCTTCTTAAATAACCTATGCCCAACACTCAATCCAAAATCCAGGAACTGGAACTGCTCTACAAGATCAGTTCCATCCTGAACCAGACGCTCGACTTTGAGAGCGTCGCGCACCCGATTTTGGAGGTGGTGGAATCTACGATGGGCGTGGAGCATGCGACCCTCACTCTTTACAACCGACACACGGGTGAAATCTCGATTGAAATCGCGGAAGGCTTGAGCAGTCGCCAGGCGCGCAAGGGCCGCTACAAGGTGGGCGAAGGCATTACTGGCCGCGTGGTCGAGACGGGCAAGCCGATTATCATTCCCTCGGTTGCGAAGGATCCGGACTTCTTGGATAGAACGGGGCGCGGCAAGACCGAGGACAAGGCGTTCCTCTGCGTGCCCGTGATTATGGAGCACCAGGTCATCGGCGCCTTCAGTGCCGACGTGCAGAATCCGGTCGAAGAGGAACTTCCTGAAAAGCTTCGCCTGCTTGAAATCATCGCGCAGATGCTGGCGGCGGCCGTGAAGCTCCGTCGCGAGGCCCGCGAAGAAAATGAACTTTTGAAGGCGGAAAACGAACGCCTGACGCTCGAACTCAAGGATCGCTTCCAGCCCGACAACATCATCGGGCGCTCGAGCGAAATGCAGCGCGTGTATGCGCAGATCGACCAGGTGTCGAAGAGCCCGCTCCCCGCATTGATTGTGGGCGAGGTCGGTACGGGCAAGGGGCTCGTTGCGGAAGCCATCCACTATCGTTCCGACCGCAGCATGGGCCCGTTCGTCCGCGTCCATTGCGCCTCCATGCCGGAATCCGTGCTGGACCGCGAATTGTTCGGCAGCGTGCGTGGCGCCCTCGTCGGCGTGTTTGCCGAGACGCCCGGCCGCGTGGAACAGGCCGAAGGCGGTACGCTGTTTCTTGATGAGGTGGGCGAACTCTCGCCGAACCTGCAGGTGAAGCTTTTGCGCTTGTTGCAGCATGGCGATGTCGAACGCATCGGCGCCCGCATCGCGAAGAAGGTGAACGTCCGCGTGATTGCGGCCACCACCAAGAACCTGCAGCAGATGGTCGAAGAGGGAACCTTCCGCGAAGACCTTTACTACCAGTTGCATATCTTCCCGATTTACGTGCCGCCGCTTCGCAACCGCAAGACGGACATCGTGCTTTTGGCGGACCATTTTGTGGAGCACTACTGCCGCATTGTAGGCAAGAACGTGCGTCGCCTCGCGCGTACGACCATCAACATGCTCATGAGCTACCCGTGGCCCGGAAACGTGCGAGAGCTCGAGAACGGGATTGAACGCGCGGTGCTCGTCGCCGACGAGGACGTCATCTACCCGCACCATTTCCCGACCACGCTCCAGACGGCAGAAACGAGCGGGACGCCCGTGAACGGCAACCTGAAGCTCATGGTGGAAGCCTACGAGAAGGACATCATCTGCGACGCCCTCAAGAGCAGCAAGGGGAAGGTGGCCGCCGCGGCCCGCAGTCTTTCTACCACGTCGCGCATCCTTACATACAAAATAAACCAGCTCGGCATAGACCTCGCTGGTTTTGGAAAATAGTGGAGTCGCTTTATACGCCGGCGTCTTCGAGACGCTTTACGTGGCAGTAGGCGATTTCCTTCGTCTTCTCGTCACGTAAGTGCAGGCTGGAGCCTTCGCAGTAACGCCAGTATTTGCAATCCCTGCATTCGCCGTTCCGGGCCCAGCTGCGGTCGCGCATCACCTGGTAGCGGTTCTGCCACACGTCCCACAGGTCATCCTTGTAGATGTTGCCCTGGATGTAGTCGCCGCGCAGGCTCGGACATGCCGAGATGCTCCCGTCGCATAGAACCGACGAAATGTTCACGCCGGCCCAGCAGAAGAATGGATGGTTGCGTACGACCTTCTCGTAACTGCCGAGGAATCCTTCGCAGTCGTAGTTCACGTCGATGAGGCCCTGCTTTTTTGCCTCGCGGATGAATTCGAACACCTGGCGGAATTCGTCGTTCGTGAGCATGAATAGCGGGTTGTCCTTCGCGCGGCCCTTCGGGAACACGTTCGAGACTCTCCAGTGCTTGACGCCGAGATTCACGAGCAGGTTGTGGATGCGCGGGAGTTCGCTCAAGTTCTTCTTGTTCACGCAGGTCATCACGTCAAAGGTGAGTTCTTCGACGCTTGCCGCCATGTGGATGGCGCGTACGGCGCGTTCAAAGCTGTGCGGGTTTCCGCGGAAGAGGTTGTGGTTCTCTTCTAGGCCGTCTAGGCTGATGGTAAGCGAGCGGAGGCCTGCGTTCATGAGCTTGGTGAATCGATCGGGCGTGAGAGCGAGCCCGTTCGTGACCATGCCCCAGGGGTAGCCGCGAGCCTTGATTTCCTTGCCGCATTCCTCGAGGTCGGCGCGCATCAGCGGTTCACCGCCGGTAATCACCACGATGAAGTTCTTGGGGTCTATATGCGGGGCGATTCCGTCCAGCACCTTCATGAAGTCTTCACGGGGCATGTCCGGAATGGCATCGGCGACGCAGTCGCTGCCGCAGTGCTGGCAGTGCAGGTTGCAACGCAACGTACATTCCCAGAAGAAGTACGTCAGCTGGCGTGCTTTGATTTCGTTATGACGGTAAAGGCGGTGCGCTTCGAGCGCAAGTCGTTTCTTGAGTCCGAGATGCATTAGATGCCGTAAAGGGGCTTGGCGTTGTCAATCGTGGTGTCGGGGCCGCAAATGTCGCTCGGGCATCCGTACAGGTCGACGGCACCGTCCAAGATGTTGTATTTGGAGCGGAATTCGGCTTCGTTGTAAACCTTGCCGTCGTCGCACTTGTAGACGGTTTCCTTGACGACCACTACGCCGTACTTGGCGCAAAGCTGGTCAGCGGTGCATTCGGGAACCTGCTGCGTCTCGGTAATA
>NZ_JAFZKX010000111.1 GCF_017551775.1 Fibrobacter sp.
AAGGAATACTTCCACCACACCGGTCACATCGCCGGCGAACGCTGGATCAATTTCGCCGACCTCATGGCGAAGGACCCGACCGCCCCGCTGACCGCTGCTATCTGGGGTATGCTCCCTCACAGCGCTCTTGGCCACAAGATGGTTAAGAAACTCAAAATCTATGCCGGCGCCGAACATCCGCACGCTGCGCAGAACCCCGAAGTCGTTGACTTCTAATCTTTAGAACGGAGGATACCTCTATCGCTACCGCAAAGAACAAGAAGATCTACCGTGGCACGGGCCGCCGCAAGAACGCCATCGCCGCTGTGATCCTGAAGCCGGGTACCGGCAAGCGCACTATCAATGGTCGTGATTTCAAGGATTACTTCCACTCTGAAGTGCAGAACATGATTGCAAACCTTCCGTTCGCCATCCTCGGCAACGCGGAAGAATGGGACGTCGAAGTCACCGCTCGTGGCGGTGGAATCGCCGGCCAGATGGGTGCTGTCCGTCTTGGCATTTCCCGCGCCTTGGTCGCCAACGACGCCGAAGTGAAGCCCGCCCTCAAGAAGGAAGGCCTCATGACTCGTGACGCCCGTGCCGTTGAACGTAAGAAGTTCGGCCGCAAGAAGGCTCGTAAGCACTTCCAGTTCAGCAAGCGCTAATCTGCGAATCGCTTTTACGGAAAACCTCGGTCTATGCCGGGGTTTTTCTTTTTACAAGCCCATTCGGCTCTGTCGCATTTTTGGACCCTCCGCTTTTGCGGGGGTTTTTCTTTTTTTTGCGGCTTGCTGCAAGGGCCCGCCGGCCGCGGGTTTGTTGACTATTTATCCACGAAAATCGCTGCCTTTCGTGGGATTATGGCGCCTCCTTTGGGTACCTTTAGGGGAAAGTGTATAGGAGTGTGTCATGGATGTTAAAAAGATTACGGATTTTCTGACCCTGGCCATGTGGCTTGTGGGAGGTGTCTTGATGCTGGCGACGCTTGCCAGTGCCGCCCCCAATCCCAATTTCCACATCTACATTGCCTACGGGCAGTCCAACATGGCGGGTAACGGCGATATCGTTCCTTCCGAGGATCAGGCCCAGGCCCCCAAGAACTTCATCATGCTGGCGTCCCATACGGCGAACGCGAAGGACCGTAGCGGCAACACCACGCAGTCCATCAAGGAAGGCGAGTGGGCGGCCGCGATTCCCCCGATGTTCCACGCCTTCGAGAACCTTTCCCCGGCGGACTACTTCGGCCGCGCGATGGTCGATTCCCTCCCGGGCGTAACCGTGGGCATCATCCCGGTGGCAATCGGTGCCGTGAGTATCCGCGCCTTCGACAAGGACCAGTATGTGTCTTACTTCAACGGCGATGGCAAGGATATCAAGAGCTGGGGCTGGATCAACGATTACGGTGGAAACCCTCCGGGACGCATTCTCGAACTGGCGAAGAAGGCCAAGGAAGTGGGCGTCATCAAGGGCTTCATCTTCCATCAGGGCGAAAGTGACGGTACCGATGCCAACTGGCGCAAGACCGTCTACAAGACCTACAAGGACATTATCGATGCGCTCGACCTGGACGAGAACGAGGTCCCTTTCGTGGCGGGTGAACTGCTGCAAGAAGGCAACAACTGCTGCGGCAGCAAGAATGGCGGTATTGCCGAACTCAAGAACAACTTCAAGAAGTTCGGGCTTGCCTCTTCGAAGGGCTTGCAGGGCAACGGCAAGGACCCTTATCACTTTGGGCGCGCGGGCGTGATTGAACTCGGCAGGCGCTACTGCTCCGAGATGCTCAAGCTTATCGACAAGAAGATTGACCCCGACGCTCCGGAGGTGAACCTCGTCGACCCGAGCCAGTCCGTGGTTCCCGACGAACCTCCCGAGGAATACGGCCCCTACACCGAGCCTATCGAGATTCCGGGCAAGGTCGAGGCCGAGAACTACAACAAGGGCGGCGCCGACAAGGCCTATTACGATTTGAACAAGGGCAACGAAGGCGGCAAGTTCCGCAAGGACGACGTGGACATTTACCAGCCGAACATGGGCCTCGCCGTGGGTTACAACCAGAAGGGTGAATGGCTCAAGTATACCGTGAATGTCGCTGCCGATGGTGAATACGAAATTTCGGCCAACGTGGCTAGCGACAATACGACCGGCAGCTTCGTCCTCTATATGGATGGCGAACGCATCGGTGACGAAATGGCGAGCGCCGGGCAGGGCTTCGACACGTATTCTGTCGTGAGCGGCGGCAAGGCGACCTTGCAGAAGGGCGAACACGAGCTGAAGCTCGAAATCACCAACGATTGGATCGACATCGACTACGTGGAATTCAAGGCGTCGGTGGATCTTCCTTATGCCATTCCGGATATACGCTTCAGCATGACCGAAGCCGAAAGCAATTTTAGTTTGTTCGATATTCAGGGCCAGCGTGTGGCAAATTTCAAGGCTGCCGGCATGGAAGATGCGGTGCGCATGGTCAAGGAAGGAATCAATGGCGTCCGCCAGGGTGTGTACCTGTTGCGCGGCGCCGGAAAGGCGGGCATGAAGAAGGTGCTTGTCGGTTCCTTCTAGAAGTTGTCCGGCCTGTCGAACATGTGCGTGACGAACTCGGTCACGAGCGTCACGTAGGCCTCGTCGCTGAAGATAGGCTTCTGCATCATATCGATGGCTTCTTGCGAGAGCTTGCCGGTCTTTGCGAGCTCTTCACCGCCCTTGCGGTATTTTTCACGCAGCATGGCGAGGCGCCGCGGTCCGCCGCGGTGGTCGAGCGCGCGCATCTGCGGGCAGGCGATGAGCGTGTAGCCCTCGTGTCCGAGGATGATGTCGAACTGCTTCACGATGGGTTCGTACACCACGTCGATGTCCATCCAGGCGCAGCTTGAAAGCAGAATGATTTTCTGGCCTTCCTTCTGGAACTGCAGCCCGTGCAGGTGCGAGTTCATGGCGTTCGCGCCGTTTTCCAGTTTCTGCCCCATGTAGGGGTGGACCATCCCGACGATGCGGTCCATCAATACCTTCATCTGGCCGGGAACGCCGAACAGGTACAGCGGGAAACTCCAGATGACGATGTCCGCGTTGGTGAGCTTCTCGCGCACCCAGGGAACGTCGTCGCCCTTGATGAAGCAACTGCCGTCTTCGCGGCCCCAGCAACTGAGGCATCCGCGGCAGGGCTTTATGTTCAGCCTGTCGATAAAGAGGTATTCGGTCTCGTAGTCGCCGTTCTCTTCGAGCCCCTGAACGAACGCCTTTGTGGGAATAAGCGTTCCGCTGCGCTCGTTTTTCGGGCTTGCTACCATCACGAGTATCTTCTTTTTATCTGCCATGTGCCCAAATTTAGTTAATTTCGCGGGTTTTAGGGGCTTGTCCGCCTTGCTTGCCTTGCGCTTTTTTACTAAATTTTCGTCCGCTCGAGCAATTTCGCTCGGGTAAAAACCAATCACCGGTTTGCGAGAGTCGCTTCGGTGGCGCGGTCTACAACCCTAGGTTCGGGCTTCGCTTCGCGGCTTATTTGCATACCGGGTAGTAACAACCGAAAAGGAATACATTATGGCAAATCTGCCTTCCGTTGAAGACCTGCTCGCTGCAGGCTCCCACTTTGGTCACCAGACTCAGCGCTGGAACCCGAAAATGAAACCCTACATCCTGGCGGAAAAGAACGGCATCTACGTTCTCAACCTGTCCAAGACTCGCGACCTCCTCGAAGAAGCCGCCAAGGCCGCTGCCAAGATTTCTGAATCTGGCAAGACCGTGCTCTTCGTTGGCACCAAGCCGACTGCTCGTCAGTGCGTGCTCGACGCCGCTGCCGCCTGCAACCAGTTCTCTGTTACCAACCGCTGGCTCGGTGGTATGCTCACGAACTTCCAGACGGTCCGCAAGTCCATCAAGAAGATCGACAAGATCGACGCCATGGAAAACGACGGTACGTTCCAGGCTCTCTCCAAGAAGGAAGTGCTCGACAAGAACCGTGAACGCGAAAAGCTGCTCACCGTGTTCGGTGGCATCCGCGAAATGGTGAACCTTCCGGGTCTCCTGGTCGTGACCGACCTCGCTCACGAAAAGATTGCCGTGGCCGAAGCTCGTCGCCTCCACATTCCTATCATCGGCATCTGCGACACGAACGTCGACCCGACTCTCGTCGACTACCCCGTGCCGGCTAACGACGACGCCGTGAAGTCCATCAAGCTCATTGTGGACTACATCGCCGCCAACGTCAAGGCCCGCGTGGCCGCCGACAAGAAGGCTGACAAGGAAGAACCCAAGAAGTTCGACAACGGTGAGGACAAGTAATTATGCAGATTACCGCTTCCCTCGTTAACGAACTCCGCCAGAAGACTGGCGTGGGCATGATGCAGTGCAAGAAGGCCCTCACCGAAACTGACGGTGACATGGACAAGGCCGTCGAACTCCTCCGCAAGCAGGGTGCCGCCGTCGCTGCAAAGCGCGCCGACAAGGCTGCCAAGGAAGGCCGCATCTATCTCGTGGAAACTGCCGACAAGGCTGCTGCGTTCGAACTCTCTTGCGAAACCGAACCGGTTTCCAACAACGAAGACTTCGTCGCTCTCGCCAACCTCGCCGTCAAGGCCGTGGAAACGCAGGCTATCTCCTCCGTCGAAGATCTCAAGAACGCTGTTGTTGACGGCGTGAAGATCAACGACCGCCTCCAGGACGTCCTCGTGAAGATCCAGGAAAACATCGACTTCCGCAAGTTCGGCGAGCTCAAGAAGGCCCCGAACACTGTGTTCGGTGTTTACAGCCACATGAAGGGCAAGATCGGTGTTATCACTGAACTCGCTTTCGAAGGCTCTGCCGACGAAGCCGCCCTCAAGGCTGCCGC
>NZ_JAFZKX010000112.1 GCF_017551775.1 Fibrobacter sp.
CCGCTGAAGCTGCACCGGCCGCCGAAGCTGCTCCTGCTGAAGCTGCCCCCGCTGCCGAAGCCGCTCCTGCCGCTGAAGCCACTGCCGAGGCTGCTCCTGCTGAAGCCGCCCCCGCCGCTGAAGCTGCTGCCGAAGCTGCTCCTGCCGCTGAAGCCGCTCCTGCCGAAGAAGCAAAGGCCGAAACTGAAGTTCTTGAAGCCAAGAAGGAAGAAGCCCCGGTCGACAGCGCCGCTCTCGCCAAGGCTGAAGCCGACAAGAAGGCCGCCGAAGCTGAAGCAAAGGCCAAGGCCGAAGAACAGCAGAAGAAGGAAGCCGCTTCCATGGGTTCTGCTAAGACCACCATCATGGAAAATCCGTGGGAATTCCTCGTGGTGTCCGCTCTGTTCGTCGCCTCTGTCCTCGTGATCATCTTCACCGGGGATTAAGAGACCGTTCGCACTATGTTCTGGAGTTAAATTACTCTGGCATGCGCTCACTCTCACAAAAGCGTGCAAAACGAGTGTCGCAAAATTATGCTTGCATAATTTTCCCCAAAGAGGATAACTCAACTACGAAACTAAAGTTTCAAGTTTCGTATATATGACCGAGTGCAGCCGCGGACGCTGAAAGCGTCAACCGCGACCGATTAATATCGGTCGCTTGTTGTTCACGGATGCGACCGTTCGCGCCATGTTCTGGAATTAAATCACTCCGGAATGCGCTCACTTTCACTGCAAAGGCTCGTTTAGCACGAGCCTTTTCTAATCGCTGGAGAGTCCGCCAGTTCATCGTTTCAGAGGCTCGCTCACCATGCGTAAACTTTAATTTACACACAAACATCGGAGGATTTTCTCCGACATCTTTTTTTGCAAAAAAGTGTGATATTCAGGGGAATACGTTCTAATTTATGTCGAAAATGCGTATTTTTTTGTTTTTTCGGCATGTTGTCATTAACGATTTTCCATAATAAATCTATTTTATAATTGGGTTAATGTGGTTTGATGAGGACTCTGGTATGGAGTCCTGTTTTTTAGGTTTATATAAGGAGGCGGCATGCCTATTAAAAAACTCTGGGTAACTGTATTGCTCGCAACTGTCGGCATCTTGGCGGCAGAACAAGAACAGCCTACACCGTACGACCTGATTCGTCCGGTTTGGCCACTTACGTGGGACAGTACCGTATTCAACCACTTTGTCCCAGACCCCATTCCAAGGAACCCCCTTCCGAAAAACCGTACGCCGGCCGCGTACGCTCCTAACGAACTTATCCCCGATACTCTAGACCAAGCCTACCTAGATGCTCTCAACTACCGCATATCACCTATTCGCGTGAACCAGGCGGGCTATCTCGAAAGCGACCCCGAAAAACAGTTCTACTACGTCGGTTCCGCCACCACCTTCGAAGTCGTGGACGCAGACGGCAACTCTCTCTCCCCCGCAGCCACAGGAACCCTTACTTCAAGCGGCAAATCCGCATCGTCTTCCTGGATAATCAATGCCGGCACTAATGCCGCTACTAACAATAAGGATCGCTATTCCGTTAAAATAACTGGCCCGGCGGGCACGATACAGATTGGCCAACTAGGCAACATGTCCCTGCCCACCGATACCCGCCTGCGCATCAAGGTGGGCAACGATATTTCGAGCACATTCATCATCAGTGAAAAAGTTTATTCCATGGTGAAAGATGCTGCACTCAAGTTCTACGGCATCAACCGTAGCGGTAATGGAGAATCCTGGTTCCACCCGGCAAGCCATACCAAGGATGGTGGCGGACCAGTTACTGAAGGTGCAGACGATGTCCGTGGACCTTTCAATGAAGCCCTTGCCGGAACACTTGAAGGCGGCTACTACGACTGCGGAGACCATCTGAAGGAATCCCAGACCCAGATGTACGCCTTCATGGTCGCAGCAGTGATGGCAGCAACGAACGCCGACGCTGACGATGACGTTTATGCTTACAACCAAGGGGAAACGGTCAATACCGATGGTATCCCCGACATGCTCCGCGAAGCAAAACACGGCGCCGACTTTGTACTGCGTGCCTACAAACGCGCTAATGGCGTCATCGACGACATGGCCCTTTCCGTGGGTAACTTCGGAAGTGACCACGGTTGGTGGGGACGCCCTGAAAACCAAGACAAGCTCCCTGTCGACAACTCTGCATCGGCAACTGACCGCGGAGGCCCCGCATCGCGCACAGTCCGCCTTGGCGAAATCGGTTCAAACATCGGTGGCGAAACGGCGGCAGGCCTCGCCATCGTTGGCAAGTTGTATGCCGAATACAACAAACCCTTTGCCGATAGCTGCCTAATGGTAGCCAGGGACATGTACAAGTTCGCAAAAGAACTTGCCCAAGGCAAGACCTTCACACACAACAAGAAAGCGGCCGGCTGGTCTAGCCCAGCCTATAACGGCAACAACGAATTCTACGACGACATGGCTCTCGCCTCGGTTGCGCTCCTCTATGCGACCGGAGAAAAAGAATACGCCGACGATATGATCCGTACCAAGAACCTGGTCCAAGGCCAGGAATATACTACCGGTGCCGGATTCTTCGATGGCGGGTGGTTCGTCACCAACAACAAGGGCTTCTTCAAGGATGTCAAGAACACCGGATGGGCAAATGCCTACTCCTATGCACTCTACGCCCTCTACAAGCTGATCCTTGCCGACAAGACGAAGGCAACAACGGTCTACGGCCTGAGCGAAACGGAATGGTTGAACGCTATCGAAGACTGTATTGCGGACATGATTGCGAACCTCGGCGATATGAGTGCCTACGGAGAAACACCAGAAACATTCGTTTTCCCCACGGTTCCCAATGTCTGGAAACAGAGCCAGGTGACATACGACAAGACCTGGTATACCATGCTCACGGACCAAGAATGGATTTACAACAGATACCGCGCAGGAGACATTTTTGAAGTGCTCGCCTACGCAGACGTGGCAGCTGACATCGAAAAGCAAGGCATCGCGCTCCCCATCATGGGAACCCCGAACTGGAAAGCCGCCGAAGCAAAGCAATTCGGAATCAACCAGCTGAACTACCTGCTGGGCGTGAACCCGTGGGACATTTCCTTTATCATGGGCGTCGGTGACAAGAACGACGCGCACCCGCACCACCGCGCTGCCAACCCCGAAGGCAAGAACATGCCGGGCGCAGGCTACAAGTATAAACCGCCCGTAGGCGCCCTCTATGGCGGCGTTCCACCTTCACTCAGTGTGACTATGGGTAAGAACGGACAGCGCAACTGGGAATACTACGAAATGTCGGAAGTCTGTATTGACGCAGCTGCAACGCTCGTTAGTAGCGTAAGCCTCGCTTCCCAGAAAATTGACCGCTCCCGCCCCCCGAAAATGCAGGTGGAAATCCGTCACGTGAGCATGGACTCCGCCATCGTGGTGGTAAAGCTCGATACCCGCGGCACGGCGCTCATCAACTACGGCAAGACCGAGGACCCGCTCGGGATGAACATGACGGCCAAGCCCGACAACGACGTTTCCGGTGTCTCGCACGAAATCATCCTGCGCAACCTGGAACCGGGCACCACGTACTACTTCTACGCGGGCGGCATCAACGCCTATAACTCGGACAGCATCTCCACGAAGTACATGGTCGACAGCACGAAGACCCCGTTCAGCTTCACGACGCTCAACACCATCGAAAGCGCCGAAATCAAGAACGTGACCGTATGCAACGTGAGCGCGGACAGCGCCGAAATCATGTGGTACACCCCGAACGGCGAATACGAATCGAAACTCTACTGGGACACTATCCCGCATACAAACCTGAACGAATACGCCCATAATACGGGAGCCGGCAACGCCGACATCTCGGGCATCCCGACCAAGTTCCACTACGTGAAAATCGGCGGGCTGAAGGAAAAGACGACCTACTACTTCGCGGTGGAAAGCAACGGACAGTACACGAACGTAAACGAAGAAACGGGCGCCATGCTGAAGTTCACCACGCCTGTGACGCAGTACGACTTCAGCGTGTACACCTACCAGTATTCCTGGAGTGGAAAACCCGCCATCAACGTAAATATTTTCAATAACGAGGCAAGACCCTTCGACAGCCTCACCGTGCGCATGTTCATGCGCGGCGACGACGACCTCTACGACGACGTTGCCATCCGTACCGACATCTGCCAGGCATACGACGAGGCAGGCTTCAACAAGGCCTGCGACGCAACAACCTTGGAGGTGTTGAACCTCGGGTTCCGCCACGTGCGCCCCGTAAAGATCGAGGACACCTACGACGCGGCAACCGGCACATGGCAGTGGTACTTCCCCATCCCGCTGGGCCCCACCGTCATCAAGAGCTCGAGCCGCTTCCGCGTGGACGTGCTGTTCGTGGCCCGCATCCGCGCACCCGGCCAGGACGACCCGCTCGACGTGGCGCCGCAGAACAAGAAACTCTACTGCAACGACGACGGCACCTGGTACTGGGTCTCCGACGAAGACAAAGTCGGGTCGCCCCTCACGGCCAACCCCGGCGACTGGAGCTGGATGCCGCACAGCAAGGCGAACGGCGACTACGCCGACTACCCGGGCATGCCCTGCATAAGCAAGGACGCCGGAGACTTGGACTTTAACGTTGCTCCTCTGAACCCCTACGTGGCCGTGTACCGCAAGGACGAGTTCGTGTGGGGCTACAGCCCCTCCAGGAGCGAGATGGAGACCAAGCGCGCGAACTACAAGATCGATGTCACGCTCGACGCCCCGTTCAACGTGTCCAACGGCAGCTATGTCGAAATCGACCAGCCGAGCAGCACGGTGTTCGTGAAGGGCCACGCCCACATCACCGAGGGCGGCTACATCACGAAGATCTGGGCCAACGGCACGCAGCTCCCGCTGGAGCGCGTGGTGGTCGACAACGCGACCTACATGGGCTACAACGGCATGGTCGTCGCCCAG
>NZ_JAFZKX010000113.1 GCF_017551775.1 Fibrobacter sp.
ATTCATTTTAAATCCTTTGAAATTGTTGTGATGCAGTTGGCAGACCGCATTTCAATAATAGTCAAAGGATTTTTTTCATGACCGCCAGAAGGCTTTTACGGAACTACCGGCGTAGCCGGTAGTTTTCTTATACACAAAAAAAGCTCCCCGAAGGGAGCTTTTAAAATTTTCGTTTATCAATTAATCTTGATAACCTCCAAATGCGCAATTCAATGTTTGCGCACCAGTGGTCGAATTCACGCACACATTACTGACGAACGTCGTTTTGGTGTTTGTGTAGGTGATAGGGACATTCAATTTTGCTTCTACGGAGTAATCACCACTCGTTTCCTTAGAATTGTACGTGATAACAATTCCTTGCGTGCTGCCACAACGAAGCAAAAGTTTCGGCAAATAATGTTGGTTGTTCCAAGTTCCCGTCAAGGAGAGGCACGAACCAACGGCGACATCCTTTGCCTGTGGGAAGTCTTGTCCATTGGCAATTTCAAACTCCACAGTGGTTGACGTACTAGAAGTACTACTGCTACTTGCAGCAGCCACATCCACGTTCCATTCGCACTTGAACGGTCCAGCAGTCTTTCCATTGTTTTGCAGTTTAACCTCGTAGGTATACTTCAGCGATCCCGAACTACTCGGAGTTACCGTTAAATCCGAATTGAACCTGCTTGCACCGTTGTAGCAATCGCCTCCCGACACGTTATTTCCCGTCAATTTACAATCTGTCGGATCCCCTACAGCATCGCTTGCCTTGGAGGCCTTCACCGTAAAGTTTCCACCCAGCGTAATATCATCCGGATCACTGGAGCAAACAATCGGGTTGTTCACAACCAGCGTACCACGGCACATTTCCTGCGATCCAATCTTTACAGAATACGTGTACGTACCAGGAGCCTGCGTGAGGTACGCATCATCCATCGACGGACAATCATTTTTCGAACAATTCTTGGAACTAATTCGTTCGTTTCCGACATAAAGGACCCTTTCCAGAGTCTCGTTATTGCCCAACGTGCTTTCTCCCGAAGTCGTAATTCCCCAGGAAGTCCGCTTGACAGGGTACGTTTCAACTTGGTTGGGACATGTCACCGTAATCATTCCCGGAACCGCAGAAGAACTGCTCGAAGTCACCGCAGAAGAAATCGGACCCGCGGAAGACGAAGACTGCACCGTACCGGAACTCGTACCAGCCGTCACCGTGAATTCCTTATAGCATTCGGTAAATTTCGCCGTAGCACCGGCATCATTCTTGAAATAAATCCTGTGGCTGCTATTGACAGCGAAGGAATTCGCACCCGTGTTAAAGGCATTACGCTTATTAAGCGGAATACTTGTAAACCCGGTCGTAGTTCCCGTTCCCTTATAGACTTCTTCCGAACCATCCAGAGAAATGACCCACTTGCAGTTGCCGCCAGCACAATCACTCAGCTTGTACTGGAAATCAGGCAAGCCGGTACCCGGCTGAACCACGACAGAACTGGCTCCGCCACCCCATCGGCATTCAGCCGTAATCGGGCGAATCGTCAGTTCCGGAGTCGTGCACGGAGAATTTTCTATCGGCTGGCCATCAGTCCCGAGAGCTTCAACAGTAAAGACATACGCCTTTTCCGTTCCAAGGCCACCCTCATACGGATTATACGGTTCCGTATTGAATGCAATTCTTCCCATAGGATCAGGCACGCGACATCCGCCACCAGGCAAAAGTCCTCCCATCACACCAGTATTCTCGCATTCATATTCCAACTCCAGGCCCGAAACTGACGAGCCATTTTCCTTCGCGGTAATCTTATACGACTTCACGCCTTCGTGATGCTTCACGACAACATTCACCTTGAACTTGCCACCCACATATTCGGCCTCCTTGCACTGGATACTCGTAACGTTGTCGCAAGCGCTCTTAACTTCCTTGATGGTCACATTGGAACCGCCATGATTCCTTATAATGACCGCTGTTACCTTTTCAGGGTCGAATCCGGTACTGGTCGCAAGTTCTTCCACATTGATCAAGGCCGCATGTTGCGCCCTAGTCACCGCAGAACCGCTGAACTTAGGCGACGTATTGTAATATCCCGTCTCGCTACGGAGATAGACTTCCAGTTCTTCGCCATTCGGGTTGTCCATCGAAATATTGATGGATGCCGACCTGAGATTGGCAACCTGGTTTGCTTCCAGGGCAAAGATTTCGTCAGACGAAATCGAGCCAGTGCTGTACGGAGGAAGAGTCCTTCCGCCGAGATCGTCGCTAAAGAACAAGTAGTTGTTCCTACAGACATTTATCTCGCCGACCCAGAACTGGCCGCAAAGAGCCTCTTCGGCACGCAAGAGATCCAAATCCGTCGTTGACAAGAATGTACCGAAGCACTGCTGTATCTTTACCTTGGCCATCTTGGTTTCGACACCGTTTTCTATCGTTCCGTGGACGCCACCATCCTTGAACTTATAATCCGGCATGCACTTCTTATATTCCGACGTTCCAGGAACATTGCATGCATCGTCTCCGTTGTAATAGTAGTCGGGAGTACAGCCCTTCTCGTCGAACCAGCTGGAAAGTCCAATCCACGGTTTAGCCTTCTGGTTCTGCGGCACGATACCGCCCAGATATGCGGCACTGAAGGAACACTTGATTGTCGGATACGTGTCCCAGCATTCCGCATTGTAAGATTCACTCTTCCACCCGACATCGTACAACTTGAAATCAGGATCGGCAAGGCTGAATCCAACATATTCGTACTCGGGGCCCGTAAGGGCAGCATATCCTTCGATATCAGAAAGGATTATCGTCGCCTTAGCTGTCGCATATCCGCCAAGCTGGCCTTTCACGACCGTAACAAGCAGGACCTCTTTCGTTCCATCTTTCTTCAACTCTGCGCTCAAGGTGAAGATATCCGTGTTAGAGATTGTACCCATCGCCTGTCCACCCATCATCGGTCCGCCCATTCCCGGTCCCTGCCGCGTGTTGAGCAATGTCTCCGTAGTGCAGACATCCCCGATGCACACCTTCGCCGCCAATTTTCCGTCCTTATTCGCATAGACGTTCAGCATTATATATGACGACGCATCGTTGTTCGAATGCAGCAAGAACCCGGACTTGTCCACATTGGCAGAAGCGTCATTGTCTCCGCGTCCCTGTTGCGGAAGCTGGAACTGCGCACGCAACGTGCCAAAGTGACCGGCCTGAACCGTACTCAAGGCCCGCAGAGCCGCAAAATCAGACTGTTTCTTATTTCGGTTATATTCGCGATCCAGCCAGATCTTTCCATCTTGGTACTGAAGCTTGTTTCTCAAGGCTTCGTCACCCAAAACGATCCACTTTGCCTCATTCGTATTGGCGGCATTGCCGACACGGCAATCGTCGGTATTCTGGCAGTAATCGAAGCAGTATTTCCAATCTTCGCCATAGCCTGTGCATTCCCTAGAAGTCAGGAATTCATCGAAGAAGCAATGTTTGTCGTTCTGGCCGAACCACGCGACAATTTCATTATCGCCGTTCACCTTTTCGATAGAGAAGGTATTTCCCGTGACCGCTTCCGCCGTTCCACAATTTACGCTGGTCGTAGGATCACACTTCCAGTACGAGAAGTCCGCCCTGTCGCCGGTACTGACTGTCAAATGGATATCGTCGCCCGTAAACAGTTCATAGTCACATCCGGCATCAGAATACAAGCAACCTTGGTCCGTAGAGAACCTTGACGATGCAACATAGATTGTCTTTCCAAGAAGATTGTCGCCTGCGAACTTCACACGCACATGGACCTTCTGGGCCTTCAGTTGCGCATACAGCGGAGCTTCGCCACCCGACGTCAAATCCGTCTTGGACAAAAAGTTCTTGTCTTCGGGAGGAATGACAGCCTCGCAGCCTACCGGCACCCCGGCCGCAAGCACGTTCAACTTCAAATCACTCGAGATTCCGCAATCCCAGGATTCATTGATATCGTAAGCGGTGCAGTTGTTCGTTATGGGGCTGTTGAATCCCACTGCAGCCACCCAAGACCTATCGTCTTCGACTTCGCAATCGGGCCAACTCGCCTGCATCATCTTGTAATACGTTCCATCCGTTTCGCATTCCTCGGTGCCCGAGCCCGGACCGCCACAATACTGCATCAAACCTTGACGGTTCACCCTGAACGAGCTCGACATCGTGAACTGTTCCTGGTTTGTCGTACCAATAGTACAGCCGGTGCATTCCAGCATCTGGAAAACCGCCGAGCCATTTTGAGCATCATCCGTCGTCACCCGGAACAACTGCTTCAGAGAACCGCAATCCGTCTCGTTGGCATAAAGTTTGAACGTACACGACGGGGAGTCGTTATCACAGGTTCCTTCATACGTTGCCACCGGAGTTATTATCCAGTTTGCCGGCATGTCGGTCGGTTTTGATATCTTGACCTTGAATTCTTCACCCGAGCCCACCTTGCACTTCACTCTCGCATAATCCGTAGAGTTCGCCCCAATCTCCTTAAATTGAGTTTCGAAATTCACTTCCGGCTTTGAACCCAATTGTTCGCCAGTCACATATATGAAGAACGGGACATTCTCGCCATCGTCGAAGTAATTACATTCATGCAGTCCCAAAGGCAACTTCGAAGCCGTAGCCGGGTTTGCACGATCATAGAGAAGGGTCGTCTTGGGAATGCTGG
Source organism: Fibrobacter sp. (assembly GCF_017551775.1). Lineage (NCBI taxonomy): Bacteria > Pseudomonadati > Fibrobacterota > Fibrobacteria > Fibrobacterales > Fibrobacteraceae > Fibrobacter > Fibrobacter sp. The sequence continues at coordinate 4,632 of NZ_JAFZKX010000113.1, forward strand.
TGCAGCCGCCCACCTTTGCCACATTCTTCGTCTTGGTGGAGCCATTCAAGTTGACCAGGTTTATGTAATCTTCCAACTTGCCATAGGGGTCGACAGGCAAGAAGATAATTCTCGGCAAAATAATGAACGACGGTTCCAATTCAGCCTCGTCAGCCGCACTCGGAAGTGGTTCGTTATTTTCGTACATGGATTCCAACGTAATTTTCAGCTGCGGAGCCGAAGCGATGAAATAATCATCTTGGCCGCCAGCCGATGCGACACCATGGCTCGTTGCAATGGAACCATCCGAAACAAGACTCGTGAATTCCGGATTCTCAGTAACAAATCCAGCAGTGACCAAAGCCCTAAGAACGTCTTCCTTAAAGTCCAGCCTGTTTCCGCCCTGGAACTTTTTCATTTTCTTGCCTTCGGCCAAGAAAACCGTTCCCTGGATATTGAAATCATTCAATTCATTGATATCGTCATCGGAATAGATGAAGTAATTATAGACCCAGTCCGGATTCTCCACATGGCGTCCCTTCAATTGGGCGTTGCCGTCGGTACCATGCTCCAGATAGAACATGACCACAGCATCGGGCTCCGTCGCCGGCAAATAAGTATTTCCAACAGGAGTCGACGCATATATGACAAATTTTCCGTCCAACTTCGTCGTCTTGGGCTCATCATTCTGGTTGTACTGCCATTCTATCGGCAAGAAGCCGTTGTACAGTTTTCCATCATCTTTTGCCATAGCATAGCAGCTATTCAGCTTTTGAATGGTCTCGTCATTCATCAGCCAATTCTTGGACATACCGCAATACGTATTGTTCTTTTTGGCCTCGGTTTTCCATGCCGTCTCGTTTCTCAAAAGGAGTTCCTGCGGAATAGTTCCATCGCTCCTGATTATTTTCCCGTAATTATTCATTCTGGAAATACGCTGCCAGTATTTGTCGCTCACGTTTTTCAGAACATTGTCAGTCTTGGACCATTCATGGATGCGGTCGGCCTTAATGCGGCCAGCATCTTCAGGAGAATGGAAAGAAAAATACCTGTCTGCACTGTTTCCAACATTAACATTTGATCCCGCAGGCTTATGACATTGCGAGAAGAACCCTTCGCAATACCCACTAGGACAGCGCGCAGTTTTTTGACAACTCAAATCATGATTAGCATTGTCACAAGCATTCTGGCAGTACTTAATATCATTCGGGAACGAATCGTAAAGGTAAATTTCACTTCCGAGATTGATTTTCCTTTTTCCCTTTTCATTTTGACCAGAAATATTTGACAAATACGACTTTTTGCCAACACCCGTTCCATAGTCGCCACCCGTTCCATACGAGTTCTCGCTAACATCATTATTACCAGACCAATTGAATACGGCATCCCTCTTGAAGACCAGGTTCTTCCCAACCGTGAATTTCTTTGTACCCGGGTTGTCTCTTACAATCGCGCCACCAACCGTCAAATTACCGCTAACTTCGATAGCGCACTTTCCCAAAATTTTTCCGTCGACAAGCAAGTCTCCGTGCACCTTCAAAGACTGGTTGTCCGCGCAAGAGATGTCACCCCCAATATAAACGACAGCCGTATCAACTCCGGCCAAGCCGAATTCGTACCCGCCATTTTCAGATTTAATATCGCCCTTTACGTACAAATCACCATAAGCATGCAATGTTCCGCCAAAGGCCGCATTACCAGACACGACAAAATCCTTCGTCAATGTCGGCGTGTTGTTCTGATCCTTAAAGTCACCATGAATAATACCCGACTGCAAGGTATCCGTATTCGTCAAACCAGTCGTAGCACCGGCAAAAGCCTGATTGAAGTTCAGCGTGCCCGATTCTTCGGGTATCTGCACCCGGTAAAGGCCATCCACATTGAAAATCGCTATCTCATTATGAACCGCATTCCCGCTCGCCTTTCCGGAAGAAAGTATTTTCAACTTGAAGTTGTGAGCTGCTCCCGTATTCACGCCGGCAAGCCATACATCGTAACGCTGGTTCGCCCTTGCCCACGGAGCGAGCCTGTCATTCAGCTTAATCTTTTTCCCGGTATCCTTATACTGCTTAACCAGGGCGCCCACATCGTTCGCATTGAACGTCATCCATGCGCGCACATTCTCGATACCGGCCATGGAACTCTGGTACGCCTCCTGCTTCTGCAGGCGCGAGCCCGAAGAACGGCCTTCGGAAGTCAGCCACTTGTACGTGGCGGTCGCGGCGATAGTCGCCACCAGCATGAAAATGAGGACAGTAACAAGCGACACACCCTTTTTCAGATGCAGGCCGTTATTCCCATATCGCATTTCTGATTTCATAATTTCCTCCTAATCTTTCCGGCCATTGCTCGGAATAGGAACAACAAGGGAGTCAGTACCTTCTTCCCCGTTGCGCTTAACACCAAAGACAAGCAGCAATGCTTTTGCGTTTGCCCTGTCCTTGAGATTCAATGTGTCTGCAGGATAATCAAACTTGTAGTTCGCCGATTCCACCTTCTTCAGGCGCAATTCCGAAATCGTCACCTTTCCATTTACCGCCAAGGGCGAGTAACTCACAAAGGTAAAAGCGATGCACAGTCTCGTCAGCTTTTTGGGGACGCTGAAGCGCACCAATCTCACGCCCGAGGCGCTTTCATCCGTAGGAGGATAGAAGAAGAAATCTTCCAGTTCTGCAGGCCTCGAACCGTCCTTGGTCGAACGGAAACCGACGGACATCTGGTCCCTGCCGGGAACGAACATTCTCATTTTTTCAAACGTACCCGCATCCGCCAGCGAGAACGAAAGTTCGTATTCCGTCCTGGTTTCAAGCGTAATTTCCTTGCACTGATTTCTCCAACCCGTTCCGGAAGGATCCGCATTCTCCGTCGCCACCACCTGATTCCGAAGCGTCCCGGAAGCATTCTCACTGTTGTTGGCTTTATCGTAATTCGTCGTGAAACCCGTGAGTTCCGCAATCTTGTAATCGTCCGCGGGGGTTATCGTGGTTGCCATGTAGTCCGCTTCGCCGATACGCGACACCAGGCGGAATTCCTCGGGGCAAACACCGCTCAAATCGCAGGGAGGGAATACCTGGGCCGGTTTACCCGTGGAAGACACTCCCGGCAAACCCGCTTTCACCTTGAACTTGGAAATGCCCGTCGCGATTTCTACAGCGCGGCCTCTCGCTTCGGCGGAGGATCCGCTCTTGCAGTCATCGGCATCTTCGGTTCCCGTAACCGTACGGCAGCTGCGCTTGAGCGTATCGCCCTGCACGAACCAGTTCACTTCTTCGACCGCCACGTAATGACCTTGATCGTCATAGCGAATACGGCGCATTTTCAGATCACTGAACCCATCCGTCATTTTCACATGGAACGACGAAAAGTCCTTCTTGTCGTCATCCATATTGGCCGGATCCATGTACACGCTGTCGTTTATCGAACTGAATACGTCACCACCGAAATCGCTACCCATTTCCATCGAGCTCTTCGCGCCGGTCTGCGCCGCGTCGGTCTTGAACAACGATGCGACATTCTCGGCCACCTCGGATGCCTTGAGCATGCTCTGGGTGCGCACGCGCATCTTTGTGGAATTGCTGAACGCCTGGCCCGCCACGATGACCACGATACCCACGATGGCGATATACACCAAAAGTTCGATGAGCGTGAAGCCCGCCTTGCGGAGTAATGCCTGGCTGTGACTGGCCTTTTTCATCTTTTCCTCTTCTGCCGTAAAAATTCCGCTTTCACCTACCGGATAACCGTAGACATGTTGATGGACTGCCTGGACCCCTTGAACTGCCAGGAAACTTGAACATTCACCTGCTTGGCGTACACATGGCTCACCGTCTCGAGGTTAGATCCATTTGTCGCAGTATATTCCGTCGTCGGCGATACGGTCACGGTTGGGGTATAGGCTATAGTCGTCTGGCCACCGCCGACCTTGCTGCCGCGTTCCCAGGAACGCTGGATCGGGTCCCACGTCCACACGTAGTTTCCGTTCTGGACATGCTCATCACCGGCAGCGGCGCTTGTCGGATCGGGAATGGAGGCTATCCCTATGCGGTTCAGGGAATCGATGACCTGCTGCGCCACCTCGATGGCGCCGTCTCTACCGCGTATACGCAAAAGCGCCTCGCGGTTACCCGTCTGCATATGGAGGATAGCCATATACAAAAGGCCCAGAACCACCGCGGAGACAAGCACCTCCGTGATTCCAAAACCTTTCTTGTTCTTCAGTTTCTTTTCCATAACACCACCTAAAATTCAAACCAGGAATCGGCCGCACCGCTATTGTAATTCAGTTTGTAATACATCGCGAACTTCGTCGGGGACTTGATGGATACGGCATACCTGTCGGAACTGGCATAACGCATCATGAGGCAGCCGTTGGGAATTGGAGAGACCCCGATTTTCGGGACCAAAGTCATCTGGCTCGACGGACTCGTCTTGGAACCTGGCTGGTCCGGGCAACTCTTGTCCGTCACGAAGGAATTCGGCGATTCAAGCTTCATTTCGGCAACGACAGCGCCCAGGTTGGTGCACGCCCCGTTGGATGCGTTCACGGCCAGGCACTTGTACAGCTTCAAGGTCTTCTTGTCGCTTTCCACCTTCACGCTCATCGTCGAGTTCAACCGCGTGGTTTCGTTCGCCGCGCGTTCCATGAATGCAGTCACGTTGATACCGGCGTCCTTGATGCGGCTGTTAGCCACGGCAGCCCTGAGGCTTGCCACCCCAATACCGGAGAGAATCCCCATGACGGCAACCACCACGAGGGCCTCGACCAACGTAAAACCGCTTTTTTTCGAACACACGTTCAACATACCTTGTCTCCTGCAAAACCGCAACTTATTGATATGCAACAAGTTAGCAATTTCCCAGTTTTTCTAAATACCACATAACACGCAAAAGGCGTCATTCGACGCCCCTGCTCTCTTCGAAAATATATATAAAATCATCGAAAGGGGTAAAATTTTATTTACCCGTGTGAGGAAATTCGCTTCAAACCGTCAATTTTGGCTTTTTTGAAGAAATTTCGGGGTTTTGGCCCCTATTTTTTGAGTTTTCCGAAGGTGGACTTGCCGTTGTAGCAGGCCACTGCGCCCTTCGAGCATTTCACGGGGTAGTCCGACTGCTCGTTCACGAAAACTTCCTTCGCGACCAGCTTCGCATCGGCGGTCGTGTCCTTGCGGTACGTGATGGTGTACTGGATATCGGAATCCCTAGTCCATACGACCACGTCGGCATCTATCCAGTAGCTGCCGCGGCCGCCCGAAAGATGGAACCCGTAGGGAATTTCCTTGATTTTGAAGATGGATTCGGGCGGTTCGAAGTCCAGATCCTTCCAGGTGGCGGCAAGGCCCTCGGAGCGCATCCAGAACCAGCCGGCAGGGTCGCCCCCGCTGGTAGCGTCTTCCATGGCCATGTTCACGCAGGTCACGTAGCTGTCGCGGACGGAAGCCAACTGCTCCTTGAAGTAATCATATGTATCGCCGGCGAATGCGGAGCCGGCAGAAAACAGGAATAGGGCTACTGCAATTGCAAAACGTTTCATGCCCACAATCTAGCAATTTGTCTTCACTCGGGGGTAGCGCCCTGCGCAAATAAGGCCCCGAGCCCTACCCCACATGCCGTTATTTTTTGTATATTTGGCGAGCACACCTGCCCGGGTGGTGGAATGGTAGACACTGGGGACTTAAAATCCCTTGGGGGCAACCTCGTGCGGGTTCAAGTCCCGCCCCGGGCATTACAACCAGTGGGGCAAACCATGATAGAATTTTACCCGAACAGCATCTACTACCCCCGCGAAGCGGTAGAGGAAAAGCTCGCAAAAGGCGAACTCGAAAGGACCGAGAAGCACCTCATGGGCTGGACGGAACGCCACCGTGGCGAAATCTGGGATTGTGCCCGCGACGATTCTGACAACCCGAGCGACGAAATTCTGCTCGACAACCTGCGCGCCCTGCTGCTGTGCAAGGGCAGCCTCCAGCCTGCCGCCGAAATGGGCGACATGATCAAGGAAATCACTAAGGAAGTGTGGTACAGGAACGAGGACACGACCGAAGCCCCGGACCTCGTCGCCGACGACTGGAGACGCAAGTACCTCACCAAGTGGCGCGAAGCCCGCATGTTCGAAGCGTTCGTGCTCATCGAGAAGCGCGCGCAGGACCTGCTGAAAATTCTGAAGGCCTAGTGGATGCCCTTGCCCCTGGCGGGGCTGCGGCATGACGACTGGATTGAACCGTTTACAGGTGGTTCCTGGATGAGCCGGAGGGCAATGCGGGTCTGCGGGCTGCGCGGGCCTATTTCACCCATTTTGATTTGAAGCGGACGGGAAGCCAGAGTTCCGTATATCCCGATTCGCTCTTCCGGTAGCGCCAATAGGCGTCGATATGGCGCCTCAGCGACTCGCCCAGGGATTCATCCTCGGCGTTGGTGAACTCCATCTCCTTGCAAGCGAAATTGCCGAGCGAATCTATCGCAAGGCGGAGCCCTACCACCACGTCGTCGGAAGGGCGGTACTTTTTAAAATAGGGCTGCGCTATCCAGTGGAGGCCGGCCGACCTGGCTTCAAAATAAGTGGCGAGTTTTTCGATGTCGCGTTCCGCGCTGTTCGACAGCACCAGGATGTCCTCGACCGCGGGCAGTTCGACCCGACCGTGAAACGGCTGCGGCTCTTCTTCGGGCTCGATTTCCTCGACCACGGGTTCTTCGGGAGGCGGTTGCGCTATCCGGCCAAAATCTCGGGAGCCCTCATAAATGATATAAGCCGCCGTGACGGCGACCGCGATAAAAGAAAAAAGATAGGGCAACAAGCTGCGCATGCAAATCTACTCGATAGACTTGATGCAGAGCTGCATGGTCTTCTTGTTGTTGAAATAATTCCACGTGGGTTCGAACACCACAGATGCCCTGCGGGTCTCCTTGAGGCGTTCCTTGCACTTGCCGAGCCCGAACGCGATCGCCGAGAACACGGGGCTACCCGCCTGCGAGATATCCATCTGGAGGTGCCCGCCGCGGAGTTCCTTGACCTTGTGGACGGTGACATCCTCGGCCCTGAACACGGGGTACGGGAAGTTGCCTCCGAAGGGTTCCATCTGGTCGAAATAGTCGAGCACGGTCTTGTATATGCGGGTGCGCGTGCCTTCGACCACGAGTTCGCGCAAGGCGACCACGATGTCGTAACCGCGGGCCTCGCACTGCGCAGGCATCTCGCCGGTATAGCCCTGCTCTCTTGCAGAGGCGTCCAGGCGCCTGCGGAGTTCGTCGATTTTTTCTGCGGGGAGCGAGAAGCCGGCGGCGTTCGCGTGCCCGCCCCAGCGGTCGAACAGGTCCCGGCTTTCGTAGAGCGCCCTGTGCCAGTTGAAGCCTGGCACGGCGCGTGCGCTAGCATGCGCCACGCCGTCCACTATGGAGAGGACGGCGGCAGGGCGCGAAAATTCCTGCGCGAGCTTTGCGGAAACAATCCCGATGACGCCCACATGCCATCCGTGCCCGTCCACCACGAGCACCTTCGGGATGTCGTCTCCATAAATTTCCTTGACCCGCTTCACCGCCATCTCGGTAATTTCCGCTTCTTTCTGCTTGCGCTTCGTATTCCAGTCCTTGAGTTCCGTAAGCAGTTTCGGGGCGCTGGAATTGTCCGGGCAGAGCAGCAGCTTGAGCGCGGGGTCTGGTTTTTCCATGCGGCCGGGCGCATTCAAGAGCGGTGCAAACTTGTACATCACGTCGATTCCGCCCACGCAGCTCCCGGGCTTCATGAGCGAGGCGTACAGCGCCTGGATTCCGGGCAGGCGGCTTTCTTGCAGGCACTTGAGGCCCCTCTTGGTGAACAACCTGTTCTCAGGAGTCATCTGCACGAGGTCGGCCAGCGTGCCGAGCGCCACCAGGTCGAGCATTTCGGCCGGAGAGGGCATCCCGAGACGTTCGTACAGCGCGCATATGAACTTATACGAAACGCCCACGCCGCAAAGTTCGGGATTGGAGTAGGAATCGCCTTCCTGATGCGGGTCCAGAAGAACGTCGCACGGAGGGAGCGCGTCGCCCGAAGGCTGGTGGTGGTCGATGACCATCACGTGCATTCCCAGTTCCTTCGCATGGGCAATCTCGTCGTTCGCGGTGATGCCCGTATCGACGGTCACCACGTAGCGAGCGCCCGATTCAAACATCTCGTCGACCGCGGAAATCGAAAGCCCGTAACCGTCGCCGAAGCGGTTCGGCAGGCGCCAGTCCGTCTCGATTCCGAGCTTCGCGAAACTCCGCGACAAAAGCGTCACCGAGGTCATCCCGTCCAGGTCGTAGTCACCGAAGATGAAAACCATCTCTTTCTTTTCGCGCACGTCGAGAATCCAGCGCACGGCATCTTCCATGCCCTTGATGCCCCACGGCGAAAGTTCCGCGTCGCCACCCTCGTTCATAATGCGGCTCGCGGCAACCACGTTGCACACGCCCCTGGAGACAAGGAACCTTGCCACCAGATGGGGAATCTTCAGTTCCCGCGCGAGAGTTGACGAGACGGTATCCAGCATTACTTGGAGCCCTCGAAAAGTTTTATCGCAAGCGACTGCAGGCACATCATGGGTGCCGTGCGGCGGCTCGCAATTCTCGACATGGTCTCCTGCACAGTCGCAAGAGCGATTTCAAGCGCGGTTGCATCGATGCGCGGAAAGGCGTCCATGTCCAGTTTCGCCATCGTGTCCGGAAGGCGGAGCGGTGCGCCCGACTCCCTGCGCATGATATCGGAAACGAGGAACGAGAGCACTTCCAAAAATCCGTTCGCCTCCGCCACCTCGTCGAGGCCGGCCTTCGCGAGCGCCTCGAAAAGTTCGCTGTAATCGTTCCGGAGGCTCTTCACGATAAAATCCGAAGCGAGCGCGCACAGTTCACGCGCATGCTCCACATAGTAGAGCGCCTTTCCCGGCGACCCGACCGCAAGCCCGATGACATCGCCGGTAACGCTTTCCTCGTCGGCGTCGGGCCCGAGCATGCGCAGGGTCTCCTCGCGCACTTCCGCATCGCTCAGGGGCAACAGGTGCAACGCGAGGCAACGCGAACGGATCGTCTGCAAGAGGCGGTCTCGGGAAGAAACAGTCAGTATGAAGTAGGTATCGGGCGGAACTTCCTCGAGCGTCTTCAAGAAGGCGTTCGCCGCGGAATCGTTCATGCGGTCGGCCTCGGCCACGATGACCACGCGGACGCGGTCGCCCTTCATGGCAAACGAACCCGTCATCGTGCGGATGAGGTTCACCGAAATCTCACCGCCCGCGCTGAAAATATCGATGCGGTACGGGTTCGCGACAATCTGCTCGATGTATTCCTGCTTGATATCCTGGATGGTGCGGGCAGTGCTGCCGGCAGAGACGCTGTCGGCGCTCCTCGTCTGCACTTCCTTCGCTTCCATCGGGAACACCCAGTTGTCGGTTACGCCCGGGTCCGAAGCCATCTTGCAGCCGAAGCAGTGCCCGCAGGGGCGCTCGTTGCCGTCGGTACACTGCAGGGCCTTCGCGATTTCCATGGCGAGAGCCTTCTTGCCAATGCCTGCGGGGCCGTCGATAAGGATGGCCTGCGGGAATCGGTTCTCGCGGAGCGCCGCCATCACGCGAATGCGCTGACGTTCCTGGGACGCGGGACCATTTAACCGATAATTAATCATTTGCTTTTCAACCACTGAAGCGGGTCCACCGTTTGGGTGCCCTCGCTAACTTGAAAGTACAATTTAATTCCATTTAAGCTCGCGATATCGCCCACCTCGCCAATTTCTTCGCAATTACGCACTTCTTTTCCTTCCTGGACGCGGATGGATCGCATGTGCCCGTATACGGAATACGTACCGCCCTCATGTTCGATAATCACAGAGGGCCCGCGGCCATCGATTTCGGCGACCATCGCGACCGTACCCGCGGCCGCAGCACGTATGGACTGCCCGCGCTTCCCGCGGATTTCCACGCCGAGGTTCCTCGTGGCGATATGCAGCACCGGATGTTCCTGCAGGCCGTAGTTGCTGATGACCTGGCCTTCGAGCGGCATGCATTTCGGTCCCTTCACGGTGCCCGCGATAGTCTTCTTCGGCTTCTCGACGACCTTCGGTTCTTTCTCTTTCTGCTTTTTCTTGCGGGCGGCTTCTGCCTTGCGTTTCTCTTCGGCCTTGCGCGCGGCCTCGAGTTCCTTCTTGCGCTTCTGCTCGAGTTTCTCGATGAGTTTCTGCATCACCTTCTGGTTGCGTTCGAATTCCTGGAGGGCGCGCTGCTGCATCGCCTTGTCGTGCTTGAGGTTCAAGAGCATTTTTTCCTGGTTGCCCACCTGGCTCACCAGTCCCTTTTCTTCGCGGGACTTCTTTTCGCGCAGACGGTTCAGTTCGGCAAGATGTTCTTCTTCGTTGCGCTTCTTCTCGTCGCGTTCCTGCATCATCGACGTGAGCGTTTCCACCAGTATGCGGTCTTCGTTGAGCACATGGTGCACCCAGTACGCCTGACGCTCCGGGTTCCCTTCGCGGGTAAGCAGCTGGTACAGCACCTCGGCATCGCTGTACCTTCCGTTCACGTAAAGCTTGCGCACCCTCTTCTTCATCGCTTCCTTGCGCACCTGGATTTTCTGGTCGAGCGAATCGATATCGCGCGAAAGCTGGTTCACCGCATTCTGCACGAGCGTCTCGTTTTTCGAAAGTTCGGTAATGTAGATGCGGGTCTGGTTCAGGTTCTGGTCCAAGAGCGAAAGCGTATTGAGCACGCCCTTCTCCTCGGTTTCCAGCAGGGCGAGTTCCTCGCGCTTTTTCGCGAGGTCGGATTCCAACTTCTTGAGCGCAGTCCGCTGCTCCTTGATTTGCGCGTCCGTTTTCTTGGGGGCGGCAAGCGAAACACCGACAAGCAGGCAAAGCAAGGCGACAATCAGGCGCATCGGCTAATCCCGTTCGTTCCGTTTTGCAAGCAAGAAATCCTGGACGGTGCGGTAACTGAAGTAGGCCGAAACGAGCGTCACCAGCAGCACGACCAGGCAAAGCAGGCTCCCGAGCCCGCCGACGTTCGCCGCGACCAGCGGGATTGCCTGAGCGACAGATTCCACGACAGCAAGGAGCAGCACGACGGCAAGGCCGCTCCCGACAAGCCCCTGCATCATCCCCTCGAGCACGAAGGGGAACTCGATAAAGAACGGGCTTCCGCCGGCATACTTCATGTTTTCGACAAGGAGCCTGCGCGACAACAGCGAAAGCCGCACCGAATTGCAAATGATAAGCGAAAGCGTCACCAGCAGAAGCAGGCTCAGGCACACGGGCCAGAACACCATCTTGAACTTCCATTCCGACACGCGGGTAGCCCAATCCACGGGCGCCTGCACCTCGTCGAAATAGCCCTCGCGCGATATGGCGGCGACAGTCTCCTCGAGGTCGGCCGGATTGCGGCTTTCCTTCACGAGAGTCATGCGAAAAAACGGAGGGATGGGGTTATCGTCCACAAGGTCGAGCATCTCGCCGGGGAAATGCCTGCGGAAATCGGCCAGGGCGGAATCGGCGCTCACGAACTCGACCGATTCGATACCCCTGAAATGCTCCATGCGCGACTTGATTACGGCGACAGAATCCTCGCCCACATTTTCGGGCAAGAACGCCTCGATGGTATAGAGCGTCCCTTCCGCAGAAAGCACGCGGAATACGGCCCCGAGCACGGTCAGCGACGACGCCAGAAGGAGCGAACATAGGAAAATCGTCAAAAGCGAGGGCAGAATAACCGTGCGGTGCTGTCTCCACCCACGAAAAGATTCCGATATTAGATACCTAAGTTGTCCGAACACGACCTGAATATAACTAAATTTTAGGAGGTCACATTAGGGCGCCTATGAAACATATCGCATTAAAGATTACGGCATTCATCTTCGGGATTGCACTCTGGCTCTACGTCGTCTCGCTCAACACTTTCAAGGTGGAAATCGACGTTCCCGTTCGCCTCGTGAGGCTTCCCGAAATGTTGGCCATCGCGTCCAAGCCGCCGCGCTCCATGAACGTGACCCTCGAAGGCGAACCTTTCGACCTCATGCGACTCCGCTCCAGAATCAAGGGCGGCGACACGACCACCGCAGCTATCATCATCGATTTGCAAGATGCCGAACTCGGCGCCACACGCAAGCTCATCGGCGCGCAGAACTTCTCGGCGCCCGGATTCCCGAACATCAAGTTCATAGAACCCGACAACCAGCGCCTGTTCGTAGACCTCGACCTGGACACCCGAATCGAAAGGAACGTGCCCATACATTCCATGGTCACCTTCGACGCTGCTACCGGCTACCTGCAGACGGATTTCCCGAAACTCGAGCCCGACTTCATCACCGTTTCCGGCGCAAGGAACGTCATCACGCGCATCATCGAAATCCCGACGGACACGCTCGTGTTCGATTCCCTCAAGAACGACGCCAAGTTCACCGTCCCGCTCGATTTCAGCCAATTCCCGGCGCACGTATCGCCCGCGGATTCCGTCATCAACATCTCGGTAAAGGTCCAGAAGATTGCGAAAAAGTCCTTCCCCGACATCCCAGTGCAGCTTATCGGCATGTTCGACAAGAAGACCTTCGAACTGAAACCGAACAAAGTATCAGTCGAGATTACCGGTGGCGACCGCACGCTCGATTCTATCAGCAAAGGAAACCTCGAACTCTTCGTGGAATTCAACCGTTTCCAGATCGAAGACGTGGACAGCCTCGCCCCCACCGTCAAGCTTACCCTGCGTGCGAACGTGAACCGCGAAAAATCCATCAAGGCGATTCAGCTCTCGCCCGACAAGGTATCCCTTTACGAGAACAAAATAATCGTGCCGACGGTCGTCGACTCGCTTGACGAAGACGTCGAGGAGAAGCTGCCATGATCTGGCTCGGAATAGAATCGAGCTGCGACGAAACCGCATGCGCCGTACTGCAAGACGAACCGCTCAAGGTCATTTCGAACCCGCTATACAGCCAGATTGACGAACACGCCCTGTACGGTGGCGTCGTGCCCGAAATCGCCGCACGCGCCCACCTGCAAAAGATTGCCCCCATCGCTGAGGCTGCCGTGAAGGAAGCAGGAATCGACCTCAAGGATATCGACGCGATTGCCTACACGACGGGCCCGGGCCTCATGGGACCGCTCCTCGTCGGAGCAAGCTTTGCACGGGGCCTCGCCCGCGACCTGCAGGTTCCCGCCTACGGAATCAACCACCTCGAAGGCCACCTCGCCGCCGCATGGCTCAGCAACCCCGACATCGAGCCCCCGTTCCTCACGCTCACCGTCTCTGGCGGGCACACGGAACTCGTCATGGAGGAACCCGGCTTCAAGTACACGAGCATCGGGCGCACCCGCGACGACGCCGCGGGCGAAGCATTCGACAAGTGCGGCAAACTGCTCGGGCTCAAGTACCCCGCGGGGGCGACCATCAGCAGGCTCGGCCAGGGCAAGAACCGCAAGTTCGTGGAATTCCCGAGGGCGCTCCATTCCCGCGAGAACTGCGAATTCTCGTTCAGCGGTTTGAAGACCGCAGTACTGCGCTACACCGAGACACACGACCCGGAATACATCCAGGAAAACCTCGGCGACATATGCGCCTCGCTCGAAGACGCCATTGTCGGGAGCCTCGTCGAAAAGACTATCAACGCGCTCAAGAAGACGCGCATGAAGACCCTCGTGATGGGCGGCGGCGTTAGCGCGAACGCCTGGCTCAGGACAAGGTTGCAAGACTACTGCAGCCGGCACGGCATCCGGTTCTGCGTCCCGGACAGGAGCCTCAGCACCGACAACGGCGCCATGATTGCGGCAGCCGCCATACGCCGTGCGCGGCAGGGCATGCTGAAATCCATCGATGTCGTGAAGCCCTGGATGCCTCTAGCCCCATAAAGTTCTAATTTAGTCGCAAAAAAGGGATTTTCCTCACAGACTTTTGCGCGGCTCTTTTCTTTTTTGAATCCTGAAACTATATTATGGGTATGTTTACGAGAATACACAAAATTCTCCTTTTTACCGGAGTGCTCACTGGCGCCCTGTTTTCAGCCGTACCCGCTGCCGACAAGGACATAAACAAGCCCGTAAGCGATGCCGAAATTTTCCGTCCCGAGAAGCGTGAGACGAGGGTTCAGCTCGTCGATTCGAGCAAGAGCAATTCCATCATGCTCAACGTTGACATTTTCGGGAGCCTCGACGTGCAATCCTACTACATCCTGTGGGATAACGTCGACCTGTCTGAAGACCTCAAGAAGATGATGACCACGCGCGACTTCGCTCGCGACGAATTCTTCATGCAGAACATCGATCGCGAGCAGTTCGAACAGGAACGCATGCTGCAGCTGTTCGAAGACCGCAAGCGCGACTTCTTCGCCATATTCCCCGAAGAGGCGCTCAAGGAACTGCAAGAAAAGGAAGAGGAAGACAAGTAGACTGGCCTGTTGAGCCAACATGTCATTCTGAGCGGAGCCGCAGGCGAAGTCGAAGAATCCAGTACAAATTCCAGTATGTTTTCCCGCGAACGTGATTTTAATGAATGGAACCTGTGCGGGTTCGGCGAGGCGCCCGCGTTCCTCTACGAGAACATCGAAAGCACGCACAGCCTCATGAAGTCGCTCGCCACCGCAGGGCAAATCCCTCCGGGCACGCTCATCGTCGCAGATTCCCAGAGCGCAGGCCGCGGGCGACACGAACGCACGTGGAACTCCCCCGCCGGCAAGAACATCTACTTCAACATCCTCATCCCGTTCGAGGGCATTCCGCTGGCATCCGCACCGCAAATCACGCAGGTAGCAGCGCTCACCTTCGCCGAAATATTCCGCGACCTGCAAGACAGTTCCAACGCGCAGGGGCTCGGCAATAACGAAATCGGGAAAGTCGCCGTCAAGTGGCCCAACGACATTCTGTGCGGCAAAAGCAAATTCTGCGGGATCCTCGCGGAACTAGTTTATATAAAATCCGCCGCCGGGCAGGTCGCACCCGCCATCAGCATGGGCGTCGGAATAAACGTGAACAGCGACGCCAGCGACTACATAAGCCTCGGGCGCCCCGTCACCACGCTCAAGGAAATCGCGGGCCGCGAAATAAACCGCGAAAAGTTACTCCAGATGCTCATCGCATGCCTGGAACGCGCCCTCGGGCAGTTCAGGGCCTTCGGGATAACCCCGTGGGTGGCCGCCTGGCGCAAGATGGACCAGTTCATCGGCGCGCGCGGCACCATCGTCGCAAACAACCACTGCACCGACGACAACCGCGACGGCGGCGCAGGCGTACAAAAGAAAACAGGCCGCATCGCCGACATGCGCGACGACGGAAGCCTGCTATTCGAATGCGACGACGGAACCACGGAAGTCGTCTACAGCGCCGATTTGGAAATCTAAATCAGAAGCATTTTCAGCAACTCTTTTCCTAGCTTATAAAAAAAGAGAAGCCCCCTTTGTGGGGGCATCCCTTTTTTCTTAGGAGGAGAACTTTGTATTCTAAAGATACATCCTTATTCAGGATTTGTACACAACTTTTTTGTCCGGCCGACGCAAGTGTGATTTGGAACAAACAAGCCTTATTTCAGCTTGCCCTTGAAGTACATACTCCCGGCCAGCGACACGGCGAGCACCACAATCATCGCGGTAAGGCCCATGTCCGCGAGGCCCTCATATTGCCCCGCAACGCCCGTCTCGATGAGAATCACGAACAGGAGCGCAAGCACAGCGCCCACGGAACCCATCTGCTGGAACATCTTGACCTTGTCTTCGGTCGTAAACTTGCCATTCGTTTTTTTAATAAAGGACATTGACGTCTCCTCCCAAGCAAATCCATACGATGAGTCCGGCCATCACGAGCACGCTTATGGCGACATTCGCCAAGAAAAAGTCGCGGTTCATGGCGTCGAGATCGTCGGACTTGCGGAACAAATGTATATAGAGCACGGCGGCGGTCATGAGCCCGGTCACAATCCACCAGGGGATGCCCATGTTCCACACGAACCCGAAGGCGACACAGAGCGCGAGCATCGCGATGTGGCTCCAGAAGGCGATCTGCAAGGCGCGCTTGCGGCCAAAACGCGCGGGCACCGAATGGAGTCCCATCGCGCGGTCGATTTCTTCGTCCTGCGTGGCGTAAATGATGTCGAAACCGCCCATCCAGAGCATGAGAATCACGAGCAGGAATATCGGGAACACCGCAAACTCGCCGCGAATCGCAATCCAGGCACCGAGAGGGCTCATGCCGATGGCAAAGCCCAAAAACCAGTGGCACAGCCAGCTGAAGCGCTTCCAGTAGGAATAAGAAAGCAGCAAGAGCCACACGGGCAGGGCGAGCATGCCGGCAAGCGGCTGCAGGAGCCAGGCGAACAGCACGAACAGCGCACCGTTTATGGCGAGGAAGGCGATTACGGACTTCTTGCTCAGGCGCCCCGCGGGCAGGTGGCGCCCGGCCGTACGCGGGTTCTTCGCGTCGATTTCGGCATCGGCGATGCGGTTGAAACTCATCGCGCTGTTGCGGGCGGTCACCATGCAGCCCACGATAAGCAGGACAATACGCAGGGCCTCGGCCGCAGTCATGTCGCGGAAGCCGTTAGCGGCCACCCACATGGAACCGAGCGCAAAGGGCATCGCGAAAAGCGAGTGGCTGAAGCGCACCATGTGGCCAAATTCAAGAATTTTTTTTAGCATATAACCCTTCCGACGGTATTTTCCGGCACGAAGTCCACAGGTATCCCATGTTCCGGAGAGCCTCCGTCCCACGGCTTCACGATATCCGCACCCTCCGGAAGAGCGCCCAGGTGCTTCAGGACCTTCGCGACCACAGTATCGACCAGATCCTCGACAGTCGCGGGCCTGCTATAGAACTGCGGGGACGCCGGAATTACCACCGCGCCCGCACGGGTCACGCGTTCCATGTTTTCGATATGGATGAGGTTGTACGGCATCTCTCGCGGGACAATCACCAGCGGGCGGCGCTCCTTGAGGCAAACATCCGCAGAACGCACCAGCAGGTTGTCCGAAGTTCCCGCAGCGATGCGCCCGAGCGTCCCCATGGAACACGGCACCACCGCCATGCCCGCATAGTCGGCAGACCCGCTCGCGCATTCCGCAAAAAAATCATCCACCTTGTAGAGCTTGTCGGCAAGGCCGAAAAGCTCATCCTGCCCTTCGTATTCCACGACCTCGCGACCCGGCGCAGTCACTATGAGCGAGACATTGTGCCCGAACTTTTTCAGGTGCATCGCCGTGCGGGCCGCATAGATTGCACCGCTCGCGCCCGTCACCCCGAGGATATAGCGGCTCATGCGGCACCTCCCGCGGGTGCGTTTTCACCCGAAACAGAGCGGCGCAAAAGTACACGGTACGCCACCCCGAAAAAGCAGGGTTTCACGTGCACGAGTTCAAACCCGTTCTTTTCCGCCAGCGCGACAAAGTCCGCCACCGGCAAAAAGCGTATAATCGAATTCACGAGGTACTCGTAAGCATCGCGCTTGCTAAAGAACGCGCCGAGCACCGGGATAAACAGGGGCGCAAGCCTCCTGTAGAAAGACTTGTTGAACGCGTTCCGCGGCGAAAAGAACTCGAGCACCTGCAGGTAGCCTCCATCGGAAAGCACACGCGCGGATTCCCGCAGGCCGCCTTCCGCATCAGGGAGATTGCGCATGCCAAACCCGTTCAGAACCACATCGAACGAGCCGTCCGCAAACGGCATCTTCATCGCGTCGAGCTGCACGGGAACGGCCGACGTCTTCTTGCCCGCGGCCCCCTTCAGCATGCCGTACGAAAAATCGCCTAGAATGGCGACATCCTGCGTGCCGTTGAATTTCTCGTAAGTCGCGGCAAAATCGCCCGTCCCGCCGCACAAATCGAGCAGTCGCCTGCCGGGGCGCACCTTCCGCAGTTCGCGGCAGCAGCTCCTGCGCCATAAAATATCCTGGCAGCAACTCAACGCATGATTCAAGAAATCATAGCGGTTTGCAATTTCGTCGAACATTTTGCGCACGGGACTCTTCATGCGCACAAATTTAGAAATTTCAATCTGTGAGCCGAAGGCGGTTCGTATTAACGAACCGTCGTAGGCGAGAGCGAGCGAGTAACCGGAGGTCTTGAAACCCGAAACGTCGAGCGAGCGGTATGAAAAGCGCGGACTTAAAAGCCCGCGCAAAAATTTCGAACCAGTCGGTTTATTACTTGAATTTCGCAGTAACCGTCACGCCGTCCTTAATCGTCACACGGCAGGTGGTTTCCGGCTTGCCTTCCACGGGTTCGCAACCCGACCAACCGTCAAACACGGAACCACCCGAAGGCACAGCGGTCAGTTCCATCTGGATATCCTTAAAGAACTTGCCCCTGTAGTTGGTAGAAGTCGACGTGCTGCCCGGGAGCTTCATCCCTTCCATCAGCACAGCGCCCTTGCTCGAGGAGATAGTCACCTCAACCATATCACCGAGGTCAAATTCGCTCCTGTACTGTTCCAAAATCTCGCGGTCACGAGCTTCAGCCCAATCCGTAAGGTTCGAGTTAGAGACCGTAAATGATCCGTAGCCGCGCTCCTTCTGACCATTTTCCTTAAGGTCTCTTTCGGCTTCAGCTTCATCAATGGAACCTGCCATCTTGGCACGCACCTTCTCGACCACATCGCGATTCAGGTAATTTTTCAGCATCACCGCAGAATGGTTGATGAACAGGCGCTTGAAATCCGGGTTCTTGATTAGGCGATTGTAAAGCACATGGAAGCAGTGGGCCTTATCGCCGGTGAAGTCCTTGTCGCTATCCGTATGGCACTTTCCAGCAGGACGTCCACCCTGCTTGACCCACTTAAACATGTTCGTGCCCTCTCCGAAACCATCTACGTTCCAACCCCAGACAAAGCCATGGTCCAAGTCGTAAACCATGAACTTCCATGTCTGATCCGGGGTTCTCCAGGCACGCACATTGTTGTTCGGCCAGTCACCATTGTGGATGTAT
Source organism: Fibrobacter sp. (assembly GCF_017551775.1). NCBI lineage: Bacteria > Pseudomonadati > Fibrobacterota > Fibrobacteria > Fibrobacterales > Fibrobacteraceae > Fibrobacter > Fibrobacter sp. The sequence goes on from NZ_JAFZKX010000113.1 coordinate 23,496, forward strand.
ATTTCAGCAGCCATGTAGTCTGCGAAATTGCCGACATCCATCATCGTCTTGATGTATTCGTACTTGTCGTTATTTTCTCCGCTGAAATCGTTTGCGGCAGCGTAATCCAGCAAGGCGATGTAATCATCGGTAGTGCCGTTGCTTGCCGTAACCTTTTCGGTAAGGTGCTTGACCATATTCACGGTCGAAGCGTCTATACCATAGTTCGATTCAACGTAGTTCTTGTTGAAGCGTTCACGCATGTCGTGAATACCGAAGTATTCGCCATTGTAGTACACCACCACCTGGCGGCTGCGCTGGTAATCGACACCGCTTCCTTCGAGGATGGCGCCACCCAAGGCATCAGCAAAATAGTCGCTCACAAAGCGGTTTCCGTTGTTGCGGAGGTTAAATGCCTTGTACTTGTCATTTTCGCTCTTGCGGGTATCGAACAGCGAGTAATGCAACCAACCATCCTGGTATTCTTCACGCATCACGATGGCGACAGACTTCTTGCGTTCCAGACGGCTGTAGTTACCCATCATCGAAATACCGGCTTCGATTTCCCAAGTAGCCTTGGCTGTAGAACTACCCTTTTCAAAGTATTCCACGTGCACCGGGAATTCGACATCTTCATAAAGTCCAGAAGGTGCGGCATCCGGATTGTCGGCATTCGTGTGGCCGGGTTCCGGCTGAATATAGTGCTTGTGGAAGAACTGCGGGTCTACGCTGATAGCCACCACCGGCATGCGGACCGACTGGTTGATAAAGAACGTCTTAGTCACCACTTCCGTCGTGAGCGAACCATCCTTGAAGGCGGAGCAGCGGAACGGAGTGCTCTTGTTGAAGGTAATCGGGCTGTTGAATTCCGGCGAGGACTTGGTCGGCTCAGAACCATCCTGCGTGCAGCGAAGCTTGACTCCGGAGGGCACGGACGGCGGATTGATAGTCACAGGCTCGTTACTGAAAGCGTTGCCCAACTGGCTCAAATCGATGCGCGGTGCAATGCCGTCATAAGCTGTAGAATTCGTATTGGGAGCCTCGGGCGTCGGCTTTTCGAAATACTTCCAGATGCCGCCGTCGGTAATACCCCAGCTCATGTTGCCAACCGTAATGGCGGGATACCTCACGGAGTCGCGGATACCGTATTCCCTGTCAATCAGGTAGACCGCACCGCCATCCTTTTCAAGTTTCCAGTTCGTATGGAGGCGATTATGCCTGTTTTCGAAATCAGCCTCTCCGCTGACTTCGACACGGTTCTTCTTGTCACAGTATACGATGCGGAAAGACTTCGCTGCAATCAGCTCGTCACCGAACACCCACTTGCGAGGTTTTTCAAGGGATTCAACGAGGGAATAGTCCTTCAAGTTCGCCGATTCACTGCCGGCATTGTAAATTTCAACCCATGCCGGATCGTCGCCGTCTTCGTCAAGCCAAGTCAAGTTCACGGGCGAAATTTCGGTTATCACGAGCGCAGATTTACCAACCCACTCAGGCGTCGTATCCTTGGGCGGACGGACGTAGATCGTGTCGATAATCGTATCGCCATTCACAATCTTATGTATCGGCAAAGCGGTCGTCGAATCGGACGAACTCGAAGAGCCTGGCTTAGCCGATCCTTCACTGCTAGAAACTACTCCACCATTACTCGTTCCGGCTAAAGAGTCTGAACTAGGAACCAATACATCCGTACCACTATCGCAAGCAAACAATCCAAGAAGCAACGACCCTAGAGCGAAGATCCGGACAAGATTTTTTTGACTCATATAACAGCCTATAAAGAAGTTAACCACAACGAGACGCAAGCGTCTCTTCCGAACCCAATCAAAACATCCATCCTTAAATTTAGAAGAATTTGAAGAAAAAACAAAATTTTTTCGGTAATATTCTATTTACCCTTGACAAAAGTCACTTTTTCTTCTATCTTTGCGTCTACTAAATTGGTTCTGTAGCTGAGTTGGTAGAGCAGTGGACTGAAAATCCGCGTGTCGTTGGTTCAACTCCAATCGGAACCACGAAGACCCTCGATGAAAATCGAGGGTTTTCTTTTTTTTACGAAAGCAAAAAAATGCCCAATAAAGGCCAAATTTGCGGAAAAAATCAGAATCTGGGGGTATTGGCCTCGGCCCTTACCTGGCGGAGGCATGCGAAAATATCGTCCCAGTGCTCCACGAGCGCATCCACCAGCTCCGGCTGGAACTGCGTACCACGCTGCTTTATGAATTCCTCGCGGATTTTTTCTTCGGGCCAAGCAGCCTTGTAGCATCTCGGGCTCGCAAGAGCGTCCAGAACGTCCGCAACGGCGCAAATACGGCCCGCCAGAGGGATTTCGTCGCCTTCAAGGCCTCTCGGGTACCCGCAGCCGTCCCAACGCTCATGGTGGGACCCTGCAACCACGGCCGCGAACCGCAAAAGATCGCGCTTGGATTTCAGGAGGAGTTCCTCGCCCTTCAAGGCATGGGACTTCATCACCTCGAATTCGCCCTCGGTAAGCCTGCCCGGCTTGTTCAGGATGGCATCGGGAATGGCAACCTTCCCCAGGTCGTGCATCGGGGTGGCAAGCCTTATGCGGACGGCCTCTTCTTCGGAGACCCCGTAATAACGGGCAAGTTTGTACGAAATTTCGGCGACTCGCTGGATATGGTCGCCCGTCTCGTGGCTCCTGGATTCGGAAATATCGCCCAAAACGTGAATCAGTTCTTCCTGGGTAGCCTCGAGTTCTTCCTTGGATTCCTCGACTTCCGACGTAAGGCGGGCGGATTCCACCGTCTTGGCGGAATAGACTGCGGTAAGCGTAAGCCGCTCGAGATCCTGCCTAGAAAACACCTTCTGCTCGCCCTGCTTGTTTATGGCCTGGAAGACCCCCATCACCTTGCCCTGGGAATCAAACAAGGGAACGGCCATCACGGACGTCGTGCGGTAGTGCGTCTTTCCATCGCTCCTGCGATCGAACCTAGGATCAAGGTAGGCATCATCGACGAGCACCGGCAGCCCGTTCTTCACGGACCAGCCCACAAAGCCAGCCGCAATCGGGATGCGAAGTTCGTTCACCCCGTGCGCAACCTTTGTCCACAATTCCCCGCGGTCCTCGTCTATAAGCCACAGGGAACAGCGGTCGGCCATGACGATAGAACGACCCATGTCGGCCATAAGCACGAGCAGGTTCTCCATCTTCCTTTCCGCAGCGATCTTGGGCATATACGAGAAAAGAAGGTCAAGGACCCGCTTGTTCTCCAACACCTCGCTTTCGGAAATCGTCACCATGTAGTAAAAAATAATTAATGTTTCTCAAAAGTGATAAGCAAGGGGGCAAATCAATTGACGATTCTCCTCCAGTTTTTTATCGTTGGCATACTCCATGGAGGAATAGGCTAATTGGTAAGTCAGCGGTCTTGAAAACCGCCGCCGTAAGGCTTGGGGGTTCGAGTCCCTCTTCCTCCGCTACTTGAGCCGCTTCTCCACATAGTGGATAGCAGCAGCTAGGCAACAAGTTGCCAAGTTTTGTATAGCGGCAGTTACTAGTCAATAGTTACTAGTTAATAGAATTACGGGTTTCGAGAAGCATCTCGAAGCCTTTTTTTTACTAAAAAAAGGAATTCGGAACTACAAATTCAACCGCCATAGGCGGTATCCCACTCTATTTTGCAATCCGCGACGAAATCCATGACCGCCGTGACGGGTTCGTCGTAGAGGAGCGTGCAGACCTTCGTATCGAGCGGAAAATCGCGCCCGAAGGCCGAAATGCACGAAGACGTCGTAGCGCCAGTCGTATAGACGTCGTCCACCACGAAAACCGTCCCCCGCGCGGGCAGCTTGCGCGGCAAGTTCGCCTCGAAGGCGCCCGCCACGTTCCACTTGCGCTCCTCCCTCGAGAGTTTGGTCTGCGACACCCTGAAGTCCCTGCGCCTAAGCCAGTTGCACATGCGGCCCCCGGTACACGAGCAAAGCGCCGCCGCAATCCTCTGCGCCTGATTGTAGCCGCGTTCACGGTAGCGCGAACTGTGCAGCGGGACTGGGACAAAATAGAAGGGCTTGGCGAACAGGGCCATGGACTGCGCCACCCCGCCCGAACCGACGGCAGACGAACGCTTCACCAGGTACGACGCCATCCCCGAAAGCCCGCCGTACTTGAGCGCATGTACGAGCCTGCGCGTCAGGGGGCGCATCGGGAAAAGGCACATGGCGTCGGGCCCCGGGAACGAGTAGTCGAGCGATTCGCGCGAAAGTTCTTCCCTGCAGGCGGGGCACAGCCACGGGTCGAGCCGCTCGGAAACGCTACCGCAACCCAGGCATTCCATGCCGAAAAGAAAACTAGAACAACGACGGATAATTTCCATATCGAAACCGTCCTCCTATACATAATACGGTTTCGAGCCGAAAATAAGCCGAATCTATACTTTTTTTATTGGCGATTGCCCTGGTAGCGCATGCAGAGGATGCCCCCGACCAGCACCATGCAGGTCATGGCGAACGAACCGCCATACGAAAGGAACGGGAGCGGAAGCCCGGTCACGGGCATGAGCCCAACCGTCATGGCGATATTCACGATGATGTGGAAAAGGAATATCGTACAGGCGCCCATGGTGATGAGCGTTATGAACGGATCGGTAAACATCTTGCACGTCGAGCTCGCGCGCCACAGGAAGAGGGCGTAGAGCACCAGGATGAAGAAGCATCCGGCAAACCCGAACTGCTCACCCAGCACGCTGAAGATGAAGTCGGTATGTTCTTCGGGCAAGAACGCGAGGTTCGTCTGCGTCCCCTGGCCGAATCCCTTGCCCGTAAGGCCGCCCGAGCCGATTGCCGTCAAGGACTGCAACACCTGGTAGCCATCGCCCAGCGGGTCGCTCATCGGGTCGAGGAACGTGTTCACGCGCTTCTGCTGGTGCGGTTCGAGCATGTTCCACACCATGCTGCTCGCATAACCCGCAAGGATGTTCGCGGCAAGGAAAAATACGGTCAGCACCTTCGGCAGCTTGCGGCGTACAAGCGCAAAGACCACGGCGCAAATCAGGAGCCCCCACAGCACCTGGAACAAAATCGTCTGCGAATGCGAGAACAAGACCGAAAGCACCGGACTTGCGAGCAGGAACATGTCGGTAAGCGTGAGGCCCGCGAAAAAGAACGCGACATACGTGACCGCGATAAACACGAGCGCGGTACTCAGGTCGGGCTGCTTGAGGACAAGCGCGAAGGGAACGATGAACAGCAGGAACGGAACCGCAAAAGTCTTTATCTTGTACAGGCTCACCGGATGGTTCGAAAGCCAGTACGAAATCGTGAGCAGGTAGGCAATCTTCGCGAACTCGGATGGCTGCAGCTTGAAGAACCCAAGGTCAATCCAGCGCCCGGCACCCTTCGTCACGTCGCCCACCGATGAAAGCACGATGCACAGCAACACGAGCGAAACGATGTACAGCGGCGCCGAGATGCGCTTGAGCCAGTCGATCTTCAGGAACACGATGCCCGCGGCAAGCAGGCACCCGCCCAGGAAGTAGATAATCTGCTTGAACCAGAAGGACTCGTACACGGGCGTTTCCGCATTCGCAGTAGCCGAATAGACAAGACTCACACCGCACACCATGAGCGCAAGCGTGACGCCCAAAAAGAGCCAGTCCACCTTCAGTGACCTAGGGAGAAAGCGTCCAGGTTTCATTGCTTGTTCGCCTCCTCTTCTTCAAGCCCGAAATAAGCCATCATTACCTTGCGCGCAATGGGAGCAGCCTTCGCGCCGCCACCGCCCGCGGCCTCGAGAATCACGGCGACCGCGATTTCGGGTTCGTACAGCGGAGCGACCGCGGCATACCAGGCGTGCGTCTTCTCGCCCTTCTTCCATTCGCCAGAGCCGGTCTTGGCGCCCACGCGGATTCCCGGGAGCGCGCCGCGCTTACCCGTTCCACCCGGATGGTTCACCACGGAATCCATGGCGGCAAGGAGCACCCTGTGCGTCGAGGGCTTCATCGTCCCCGGGCGGATAACCTCGGGCTCGTAGCGGCGCACGACGTTTCCCTGCCGGTCGCGGAGCTCCTTCATGAAATGCGGCCTGTAGACGCCCTTGTTGGTCGCAAGCGAACCGATGAACGTCGCCTGCTGGAGCGGTGTCACCAGCTGGCCCTGACCGATGGAGAGGTTCAAAATGAGACCGCGCGCCCAGCGCCATCCCAGGCGCTTGTTCCTATGGTTGAACGAAATGGAATCCGGCAACCAGCCGCCCTTCTCGCCGGGAATGTCAATTCCCAGCGGGACCTCGCCATAGCCGAACCTGCGGGCGAACTCGTTTATACGCATCATGTCGATTTCGAGGCCCGCCTGGTAAAAGAACACGTCGCACGAAAGGCGCAGCGCATGCACCACATTCAGGTTGCCGTGCACGCCCCAGCACTTCTGGTAGCGCGCGCCGTACTGGTAGCCACCCGTACACGGCTTCGGGTAGTACTTCGATTCCGAAAGGATTCCGCTCTCGAGCCCAGCGCCCGCAGTCGCGAGCTTGAACACGGATGCCGGCGTATACAGGCCCGAAATCGCGCGGTTGGTGAGCGGACGCATGGAATCGAGCGCCACCTGCGCCCATCCCCTGTTGCGTTCGCGCTTCTTCAGCGAAAAGATATTCGGGTCCAGCCTCGGGGAACTCACCATGGCAAGGATTTCGCCGTTCCTCGGGTCAATCGCCACAAGCGCGCCCTTCACGCTGTCGGGAATGGCAGCCTCCGCGGCCTTCTGCAATTTCAAGTCTATCGTCGACACCAGGTGCAGTCCCGGAACAGGCGCGCGGCTTTCCACGCCCTTCACTTGCCCGACCTCGCGGCCCGACGCGTTCACTTCCACGAGCTTCATGCCATTCGTGCCGCGGAACTCGGTATCGTAGCCCTGTTCCAAACCCTTCTGGCCGACGCGGTCACCCTGAGAATATTCGGCGAACGCGGGCAACTTCAACTGCTCTTCAGAAATTTCGCTCGTATAGCCGAGCACATGCGAAGCAAGCGTGCCGTAGGGGTACTCGCGCCTGGATTCAATCACGGTAACGACGCCCGGGAGTTCCGAAGAATGCTCTTCGATAATCGAGACCTGTTCGGGCGACGCATCTTCCAAAATGCGGATGGGGCGGTTCTTGATCCACTTCGTCCTCTGGAAAGCGGTATCGAGCGAAAGCGAATCGAAAAGCCTCACGCCGTCCTTGTCCACGATATGCAGGAGCCTGTTGAAAATGGAGTCGCGAGCATCTTTTTTGCGCGGCAGGTGCATCGACTGCAAAGCAATCTGGTAAGAGGGCCTGTTGCGCACCAGAATCTCGCCATTGCGGTCGTAAATGAACCCGCGCTCGGCAACAAGTTCCACACGGCGCAGGCGGTTATTTTCGGAACGCTGCAAGTTCTCGTCGTAGTGCGTATACTGCAGGGAATAAAGCCTGATCAAAAGAACCGTGAACAAAATAATCACGGCGGCCATGAATACCAGCACGTTCCAGTTCCTGGTCTGGACACCATCGTTGTCCTGGATACTAAACATGCTTTTTCGGCTTCCCGATGGACAAGTGGAAAACAACCGCTCCCACAACCATGGTGTACAAGCACTCGGGAATCGTCTTGGAGAAGAACAGGTTCGTGACCACCTCCTTCTCGAGACCCGTGAGGAAGAAATACAGCATGTCGCACAGGAAGAACCCGAACCCGAGCACGCCCACCTTCGCAGGCAGGTTGAGCGTCAAGAAACGTTCTTCCAGCTGCCCGACGAGGAAGCCCAGAATGGTAAACGAAATCGTATTCGCGCCGAGCCATTCCACGGGAGCGTAGACATCCTGCGAGAAGCCCGCGATGAATCCCCAGAGCACGCCGGCAGCCGGACCGTGCTTGATGGCAACGGAAATAATGAAAATCAAAATGAAGTCGGGCCCAGCATCAAAAATGGCAAGCCACTGCGCGACGGTCGTCTGCATCACGAAGCACACGAGGAACAGCAAGCACACGTGGAGCCATTTCCAACTATTGTTCATCGAGCAGCTCCTGGATAATCCATTCCGGTTCTTTTTCCATCACGAACACTTCCTCCAGCGCAGTAAATTCCTGGAACGGGGAAACATCCATCTGGCGCATCACATCGAGATCGGACTTGCGCACCGCCTTCACAATCCCAACGGGAATGCCCTTGGGGAAAATACCGCCGAGGCCCGAAGTAATGAGCGTATCGCCTTCTTCGACGCCCGCATGCGAAGGAATCATCGCCGTAAGCAGGTGGCCATCCACAGATTCGAGGAAGCCCACCACGCGCGATTTCTTTTCGAGTACAGACAACTTAAGGTTCGGGTCCACGAGGAGCTGCACGCGCGAATGCGTGTACGCTGCCTTCGTAATTTTTCCGACAAGACCGTTCATGGAAAACACAGGCATGTTTTCTTTTACGCCGTGCATCGTACCGCGGTTGATCACGAGAGTCGTAAGGAACCTGCCCGGATTGTGGCCCACCACGCGCGCCGTAACAATGGGGTAATCCCACTTGTCATCGAACCGGACCAACGTGTGAAGTCGAGTCAGTTCCTGCAGGCCTTCGCTCGCATAATAGGTTTCCTGGCGCAGGCGCGCATTTTCTTCCTTGAGGTGCTCGTTTTCCGCAAGCACCGAACGGAAGGATTCGACCGAAGACACGACCCACTGTGCCGGATAGAACACGGTACCAAGCACAGTCGACACAATGCTCTGGCGCACGGTCAACGGTGCCTGCCGGATCAAAAAACCGAGCAGCAGAAAGAAGACAAAGGCGACAACGCCATGTCTCTGGGTAAACAGGTCTACAATGAAGCGGAATGCCCTAAGCATCGGACCCGAGTATCACCTCTTAGTTGGAAGAAGCGATCAGCACCGGACGGTACTTGTCCAAATCCTCGAGAATGCGGGCAGCGCCCTTGCATACGCACACAAGCGCTTCGTCGATAACGTTCACGGAAAGGCCTGTTTCCTTGCGGATACGTTCATCGAAGCCGCGCAGCTGGGAACCGCCGCCCGTCATGATGATGCCCTTGTCGTAGATATCCGCAGAAAGTTCGGCGGGCGTAATGCTCAGAGCCTGCTTCACGGCCTCGATAATGGCGGTAACAGGCTCGTTCAGGGCTTCGCGGATTTCCGTGCTCGAAATCGTCATCGTGCGCGGCATGCCGGCGATAAAGTCATGGCCCTTCACTTCCATGGAAAGTTCTTCTTCGAGCGGGCTTGCAGAACCGATCTGAATCTTGATCTGCTCGGCCGTGCTCTCACCCACGTGCAGGTTGTACATCGTGCGCAGGTAACGGACAATCGCTTCGTCCATCTCGTCACCGCCCACGCGCACGGAGGCATTGCAGACCGTGCCGTTCAATGCGATGACCGCGATATCCGAGGTACCGCCGCCGATATCCACAATCATGTTGCCCACGGGATCTTCGACCGGGATGCCCATACCGACAGCCGCAGCCATCGGTTCGTGCACCAAGTGCACTTCCTTCGCACCGGCCTGGCGGGCCGCATCAATAACAGCGCGCTTCTCCACTTCGGTAATGCCGCTCGGGACACCCACCACAACGCGGGGCCTCACCATCCACAGCGGGTACTTCTGCACGCGCTTGATGAAGGTCTGGAGCAACGTTTCCACCAGTTCGAAATCGGCAATCACGCCATCGCGCATGGGGCGCACGGCGCGCGTCTCGCCCGGAGTCCTGCCGAGCATCTTCTTGGCCTCGAAACCGATAGCCGACACGCGGTTGTTCTTGCTGTCCACGGCGATCACCGTGGGTTCGTTGATGACAATGCCCTGACCCGCAACGTGCACCAGCGTATTCGCAGTGCCGAGGTCGATACCGATATCACAGGAGAAAAGTCCGAACAAAATACTTCCTTTGAAAAGGTGAATTCTAACAGTGGAAAATATAAAACATTTTTATTTCTTTGTTGCAGAACGTTCCAGCGAATCCTGTCCGTATTTCAGCGCCTTAAAATAGCGGTCCCACTGCCTTGCGTGCACGTTGTAACGGTACTTGCGCTTCTCGTGCATCTGGATATCCTGGTAGATGAAGAAATCCACCTCGGCGTATGCCGAATAAACGGCAGCCGTGTCGCCGGCGAACAGCCTGAAATCCTTGATGCGGTAATAGGGCGTATCGAGGATGCCGCTCCTGTCACCGGAGGCATGTATCGTCTGGGCGACAATGAACTTCAGGTCTTCCTGAACGTAGGCGTTCAATTTATTTTCAATTCGTTCCGTTCTTTCGGAACAACCTAACAAAACTAGGGCCAAGGCCAGCAGAGGCAAGTATTTCATGCCCTTAAAAATAAAAAAGAAATGCTCCCGCAGGGGAGCATTCCTCAATAGTCTGTCCTAGTACGACTAGAAGGAGTAGGTCGCAGAAATTCTCGAGAAGATGCGGCCTTCACCCTGGAACGGGTTCCTGAAGAGGAGGTCTTCGGCCACAGTCACGTCGATCTTCAGCTTTTCTTCGATGTTGATGCCGAAGCCGAAGCCCACGTGGTCGTCGGCAGTGCCGTTGGCGAGCGGGTTCGTGCTGAAGAAGTTGCCGTCTTCCGAGCAAATGCCGCGGCGGCCCTTGTTGTCTTCATGCTGGTCGCAGTCCGTGTAGAGGATGGACTTCTGGCCACCCACGCGGATAACGAACCAATCGTACCAAATGTTGCGTTCGATACCGAAGCTGATCATGCCGCCGATGTCGCGACGCTTGTCCCAAGCCGGATCTTCGACGTCCATGGAGTTATAGACCGTCTCGCCAGTCTTGTAGTTCACGGTCCAGTCATGAGCCTTCATCTGGTCCCAGATGAAGTCGGCACCGAGCCAGAAGAAGCCGCGATCGAGAGCGACGTTGATGCCCACACCGACCTGGGCGTGCTTGTTGTTGATGCCCGGAGCTTCGATGAACTTTGCGGAAACCGCGGGTACCAGTTCGCCGTCAATCGCTTCGAGGGTGAAGAACGCACGGGACTTCGCGAGGAAGCTGAAATCGCCATCGTCGAAGAAGTGCTTGTGGTCCGGACCGAACTGGATACGGGCGAGCGCGAAGGAGAACTCGAAGTCGATATTGCTGCCGAACTGCAAGTTCAAGCCGGCGTCTGCCTGCACGATAGAAGCGTAAGCGTTCGGGTCAACCTGATAAGTGCCGCTTTCCGTCTTGTCGCCGCCGTCCTGGTGGGCGATGTAGATGTGCAAGCCCCAAGCGTCGCCGTTAGAAAGCGTACCGCCGAGGAAGCCGTCGAAGTTCGTCACGGTCTCGGGCACCTTGGATGTGTCGCGCACGTTCTCGCCAATGACCTTCGTGGGCAAGTAGCGGAAAAGTTCGGAGTTGATGCGGCCGAAAAGACCACCGATGGAGATACGCGGATCAGGATTGTTCTCGTCACCGAGGGAGATGGAGAAGATACCACCAAAGTTCGGGTACATCGGATCCTGGTTCTTGCCCGTTTCGACATTCTGCGTGTACGGACCGAATTCGCCGATGAGGTAGTTCGGATAAAGGTTGATGTTTGCTGCGTTATCAAAAATGCTCACATCATCCATGATGTATGTGGTATTTTTGCCCATGGATTCGATACGGGCGAAGGTAGCAAAAGCAGAACCCACCCCGAGAACTCCAAAAGCAGTGCCGACGGCAATAGCTGATCTCAACTTCATTTGAGGACTCCTATAAGAAATTCTGTTATTAAAGTTAGTTTTATAAAAGCAAAAACGCAAGAAAAAAATGAAAAAAGACCATGCTTTTTAAGCATGGCCCTTTTTCAACAACAGAGTAACGATTATTCAGAGAAGGTGAACGGAATCGTAACGGTCGTGTTACCGGATTTCACCTTGCTGAACGTCCAGTTACCGACGGCGTTCTTGATCTGAGCATCAAATTCGCCGTAGCCGGTCGTGGAGGAAGCAATGGAAATACTGATAACTTCACCACCCGGAGCAATCGTGAACTTCAGAGTAACCTTGCCCTGGAATCCCGGTTTCTTCTTCAGGAACTTGTTGTAGATGTGGCGCAGACCAGGCGTACGCTGACGCACGACCTTCATGATGTCCGCAGCGGAACGAGAACCGCCACCGGCACCCATGTCGATATCACGGGCAGACGGGGTCTTGATGTTACCCTTGGCCTTGGTAGAGATACCGCCACCGCCACCTCCGAAGAGGCCTGCGAGGCCGTCACCGATACCACCGGCACCGCCTTCTGCGTAACCTTCGTTAAAGCCACCATCGGCCTTACCGCGACGACCACCGAGGACGGTCTTACCCGTCGTCTGAAGACCAGCCACGTCCTTGAGCACCTTGTCGATGTCCTTGGTGAACTTCTGGTTCTTCATGAGGTCGTAAGCAGCAGCACTGGCAGTCTTGGTCTGAGCAGTGAGGAGCTTCAACACACCACGAGTCTGCGGAGCGTTGGGCTGACCCTTACCGCGCGGCTTACCGCCACCACCGGCCTTCTTACGAGGCTTCTTGGGCTCTTCTTTCTTCTTCTCTTCTTTCTTTTCTTCCTTCTTCTCGTCCATAGACATCTGGGCGGTAAGGTCCGGGCCTTCGGAAGAGTCGAAGATGACTTCATCGACGACGACTTCGTACATGGAAGCCCAGAAGGAAAGAGCGAGAGCGACAAGCACGGAACCGCCAGCGATGGCGCCCATCTTCTTGTCAGATTCAGGCATAAGAGCCGCAACTAACGGATCTACAGGAGTATTTTTCTTAGCCATAGATTATTCCTCCCCTCCGTTCTTTTCGAGAACGGCAAAGGAAACGTTAGTATAACCGCTCATCTTCTCGTAGCCAGTTTCGCCTTCGGAAGAGGTGCAGGACGGCACGCCAGCGATACCGCAAGTAGCCATCACCTTATACATAGCGTCGTAAGGGATGCTCTTGTCGATCTGGACGACAACACTACCGGCTTCGTCGGCAGGCTGGCCCTGGCGCAAGCGCTGGTCCACTTCGGTCTTACGTTTCCCATAAAGGGTAGTGAGAACAGGCTGAACACAGAGATCTTCCTGAGCAAGCACGTCCGGAGTCGGAACGACTTTCTCATTGTCGACCACCACGTATTCCTTATCGATCACGACCGTCAGAGAAACTTCTGTCGGCTGGACCTTGGACGTGGAGACCGGAAGGATCAGGTTTTCGGCCTGGGTCAAGAGCTGACCTTCAGCGTCCATGTTCTTGATCATGAACACCAGGATGATGGTCATCATGTCCATCATGGAGGTGATTGAGAACGGGACGTCGTCAGCGTATTTACGAGTTCTTCTAGCCATGATTAACCTCCCAACTTTGCAAGGTTGATCTTGCTGAAGCCCGCTTCCTTAGAACGGTCCATGAGCTGGATGATCTTGTCGAACTGAGTATCATCGTTAGCCACGATGATAATGTTGTCGACGTCTTCCAGGTCGATGAACTGCGTATGGATTGCGATCAAATCCTTTGCGATAAGATCGTAAGCGGAAAGCGGGTAGATAAGGTTCTTCGCTGCAACGTCCGGTTTGAGCGTACGGGCAGAGTTCGGCGTGAGCGTAGCGAGAGCCGTACCAGCAGCAGGCTTCTTCAAAGCCGGCGGCGGGGTGAGGCCCATGGCGCCTTCGCCAGGGAGAGCGAGGAAGTTGTTGTTGCCGTCAACATAGGCGCTGTCGGCGACCGGTTCTTCCGGGGTGCCCCCGTTCGAGTAGAGAGCCCAGATCACGCGACCCGGATCTTCTTCAGACTCTTTCTGGATAGCCCAGAGTTCGATAGCTTCGATTTCGTAGAGATACTTCTCTTTATCCATCTCGCTACCGTCCTTGCACTTCGGGCCATGTCCACTTTCAACTGTAGCCTTGACATCCTCAACGGCATGAGTAATAAGCTTGGCATCGGACTTGCAGCGGAACGTCCACATTTCCTTGAAATAGACGTTCGGCTGGAAACCGCCACGCGCACCAATAACGAGGTATTCGCTAGTGATGGCGAGCGACAAGTTCAAAGCCTGCTCATCCGGCGGAGGTGTTTCATCGTTCGGGTTAATCATACTGCGTTCGGGCAGGTTAACCTGAACAATTGCCAGCTTGGAGAAAGCAGCCATGGAGAGAAGCATAGGAATCAGAATTGTGAACAAGCCCATCGCCGGCAACAGGTCCGGTTCTTCAGGCTTTGCTGGTTTCTTGATTTCTTTTGCCATTTTTTAAAACTCCATTTAAAGACTAAACTCTCTGAGTTATTAGACGAGGGAGTTGATAATCTTGAGGCCCTTTTCTTCCATTTCCTGGATGAGGCGTTCGGAGTTCATGTTGAGGAAGCCGACGATGACCAGAAGAGGCACGGCGGAGAGAAGACCTTCAAGCGTCGTACCCATAGCGATAGCGATACCGTCGGAAAGAGCCTTGGCACGTTCAGAAGCGGGCTTGTTAGCCACGGCGTCGAAGGTGTAGATCAGACCGTAAATCGTACCCATAAGTCCGAGCAACGTGGAGATGGAGGCCATCACGGAAACAAGGCTAATGTAACGAGTCAGACGCGGAGCTTCAGTCAGGAACACGGCGTCGCAAGCAGCCTGCATGCCTTCGCGGCCACCGGCGCGGTTAGCAACGATAGCGGACATAACGCGGGCAACCGGGAGGTTGGTAGCATTGGCGAGGCTCAGAGCCTGGTCAAACTGCTGAGAAGAGATGAGCTTACCGAAATCAGCGAGGAACTTGGCGCGGCCCTTGGAGCTCTTCACCATGATGTAGATGATACGTTCGATAGAGATGCCCAGGCCGATGATGAACACGGCAAGGATGATCCACATGAACTGCCAACCATCGGATTCGGGGCTGAAGGATTGAAGCATTTTAGCCATTTTAGAGTACTCCTTTAGAGTGTTTGTTTTTTGTGTTAGTTTTTGAAATCTTTGTTCATATTTATTTTTTTTTGAGCAATTTGGGAGGGTCTACAGGGTAAAATTATATTTACCGCTATAAAAACCCCTTTAAATGCTCAAAGAATAAGGGGGAACCCATGAACGAGGTTCCCCGTAAAATATTTTTTTCCGCTATTTCTTCTTGCCTTTCTTCTTGGCAGCCTTCTTCTTAGCCGGTGCGGCCGGTTCAGCTTCAGGTTCTGCAGCAGGTTCAGACATAGAAGGTTCGGCTTCCGTAGCAGCAGACATACCGGAGGCAAGCTGCTTCTGGAGGTCGGCGAGTTCAGCACGGAGCTTTTCGGCTTCAGCCTTGGCATCCTTGATGATTTCGCGGAACGTATTGATGCGTTCTTCCGGAGTCATGACTTCAGACTTCGAAATCTGTTCGATACGAGCCTTCGTCTTGAAGTAAGTCGGGTCAGAGAACAGCGTAGACGGGTCGAACTTTTCGATCTTCGTGGCGAGAGCCTCGTTGGCTTCGTCAAGAGCCTTCAGAGTTTCGAACAGTTTGGCAGTCCACTGGTTGTCGATGCCGTAGTGAGCGGAGGCCTTGATACCGGTTGCGCACTGCGGGACAGCGAGTTCCTTAGCGGCATTCGACTTGTTCTGCAGTTCTTCACGGTAGGCTTCGAGGTCTTCGTGAGCGGCTTCGATAGCGTCGGCCTTCACCATCTCTTCGTAGATGTATTCCTGGACGATAGCGGCGGAGTCGGGCAGCGGTGCATTGGCGAAAGCATCGGCCACTTCGACGAACACGGCGCAACCCTGGTAGAACATTTCGATGTAGCCTTCTTCGGCCTCGATCACGTCCTTGTTGTAGAAGCCCTGGTCGCGGGCAAGGTCGATGTTCTTCTGGAAGATCGGGCGTGCCTGTTCGTAGTAGCTCGGCAGCTGCTGCACGATGGTAATACGTTCGGCAAACTTTTCTTCTTCCTTCTTAGCATTCGTTTCCTGTTCGCGAATCTTGGCGGCCATGGTCACGAAGAGCATACCCATCTTGTTGGTAGAACGGAAGGTCCACTTTTCAGATGCGTAGGCGGCAGACTTGGAGTAGTGGCCCATAGCCTTCTGGAGGATTTCCACCAAGGTCTTAATGGTCTTGGCCTTGTCCTTTTCCTTACCCTTCAAGACAATCGGGTCCATCTTGTGGAATTCGTGTTCACCCATGTAGAATGCGGCTTCGGCCGGGATGCCCGGGTCGGCGTTCTTGATCTGAAGACCGAACTTGTCGTAGTTCTTGAGGGTGGCTTCGTAGTCGGCGATAGCCTTGTCTTCTTCCTTGAGTTCCATGTAGGCACGGGCTGCACCGATGTAGGCGGCAATCAGCTTTTCCTTGTCTTCCTGGTACATCTTGAGGAAGGTGTGGTATTCCTGAGCGGCGAGGTCCCACTTCTTGGCGTTAGCATAGGCCATCGGGATGGAGAATGCAGCGTCGAGAGCGTAGGTGCTCTTCGGGTAGTCACGGACGAGGTCCTTGGAGCAGCGGATGGCTTCGTCGGTCATCTTGGCTTCGTCGTAGCTCAAGCAGGCGCTGTACAGGAAGCTCGGGGTCTTCTCGTTCTTCGGGTAGCGCTTGTAGGCGAGTTCGTAAGTAACAGCGGCGTTCTTCTTATCCGGGATGGAGTCGTAGACCGCGGCAGCGAAGCCGATAGCCTGGAAGGCCATGGAATCCTGCGGGAAGTTGTTCGTAATGAAGAGGAACGTGGTCGCAGCCATCTGCGGCTTGTTGTCCTTCTTGTAAGCAGAAGCTGCACGGAGCACACCCTTGATGGTGAGCGGAGAGCTAGAGTACTGCTTCGGGAGAATCATGAAGGTTTCAGCAGCCTTGTTGTACTGGTTCGCATTTTCAAACGCGGCAGCGGCTTCGAAGATGGCCTTGTCAGCAATCTCGACCTTCGGGTAACGCTTCACGAGAGCGAGGTAGGCGTTGGCGCCCTTCTCGTACTGGCCATCCTTAACGGACTTTTCAGCCATCTGGTAAAGCACGAAGGCGATAGCCTTTTCGGTTTCCTTGGCCATGGAGTCGTTCTTGGTGGCCTTCACCTGCGTGTACTGCTTCAACAGCCATTCGAATTCGCCGAGAGCTTCATCGAGCTGGTTGGATTCGAGGAGAGACTTAGCAAGCATCTGGCTGATGAGCAAGATGTACTGGTGGTTCGGATACTTCTTGCGGAGTTCACGCAACACGGTAACCGCGGTGGAGAACTGCTTGGCATTGTAATGAACGAGGGCAGCGTTGTAAGAGAGTTCCGCGGCTTCCTTGTTCTGACCGAACTTCTGCATGTACTTGTCCACCTGAGCGAAGTAGGCCTTCGTTTCGGGGAGGCTGTAAGCCTTGATAGTATCGCCGTTAGCCTTGGTCTTCAAAGCAGTTTCGCGGGCCTGGTCCATCATGAGCACGGCGTTGTAGGCAGCTTCTTCCTTCTTCAGGAGGGCAGCGGAGCCGAGGGCGCGGCGGCCATAACGGGTGGTATCGGTATCCACAATCCAGTTGAACATCTTGGCGGCGTTCGCATGCTGACCCATTTCCTGGTATGCGGCAGCGAGGTCGATATGCACGGTGTATTCATCCCAAGTCGGCTCGTTCTTGTAACGGGTCAAGAATGCTTCGTAAGCCTTGATAGCTTCGGCGTAGCGCTTCTTACCGCCCTCGATATCACCTTCCTTGGTGATCTTAGCGGCCTGCTGGTGATGGTAGTGCGGAATTTCGAGCATAGCGCCACGGATGGCCTTGTCGGCGTTCGCGACGGATTCTTTATACTTGGTGTTCTTCTTGCGCCAAGAGGAGTTCTTGTCGTAGCGCTTCACCACAACGTAGCGGTACTGCTGGGCTTCGTCGAACTTCTGCTGCACGAGCAAGATTTCAATCATAGCGATATCAGCAAGCGGAGCGTCGATGTAGTCCGGGTTGATCTGCATCAAGCGCTTGAAGGACTGGACGGCTTCTTCGTTACGGTCGTGGTCCTTGTTCTTCATACCAATGCGGTAGTACACGGAATCCTTGAACGGAACCTTCTTGTCCTTCAAGAAAGCTTCAGCTTCGGCGACACCACCACCTTCCAAGTCAGAGAAGGAGGCCGCCATGAAGTCCATAGCTTCAGCGCGCAAGTCGTTAGGATATTTACCCTTGTCGGCGCCGATGATATATTCGTAGTACTTGTAAGCAGCTGTTTCGTATTCAGCGATGTTGTAGTAAGATTCCGCCAAGTGGTACATGGCGAGAGCCGCTTCCTTACCCGTGAGGTTCTCGAAGCCGGTCACCTTCTTGTAGGCGCCGATAGCGTCGCGGAACTTGCGGTTCATGAAGTGGTATTCAGCGATACGGAGCCATGCCTTCGGCACGAGACCGTCGTTCGGGAAGTTCTTGACGAGGCGATCGCGGAGCTTGAATGCCTTTTCGTCTTCGCCACTAGCTTCCTGCACGGCAGCGGCCTGGTAGAGCACCGCCGGAATCTTCGGAGCCTTCGGGTACTTGTCGATGTACTCGAGGAAGTAGCCCAAGGACTTCTGGTGGTCAGCCTTGGGGTACTGGCCGATATTGGCACACTTGGCCGGCTTGTTGTCGCGGTCGGCACACCAAGCCACATCTTCTTCGTACTGTCCCTGGATGTCCAAGAAGCGCTTTTCTTCGAGCATGAACTGGTAGTGACCCAGCTGCTGGAGAGCACCGGCACAACGGTCGGACTTCTTGCCCTTACAGGTTTCACCCTTAGCGAGTTTTTCCCACTGTTCGATGGCCTTCACCATGCCATCTTCGTTGAGGCCGCCAGAGCGGCAAGCTTGTTCGGCCTGGTTCTTGAGGACCTTCGCCTGACCCATGCACTGCTTTCTCTGTTCAGAGTCCTTCGGCATGGCTTTGCACTTTGCGGCCAGTTTCTTGACTTCAGCCGTCTTGTCCTTACAAGGATCAGAGGCAGCAAAGGAAGCTCCAACAAGAGAGCAAACAACTGCACCAATAAGCCAGAAATTTTTCATCGTTCTCTTTTCCACCTATTTTTTTTATCGACAAAGACCCAAAATCCTAGGATTTCGGGTCTCATCCTCATTTATTTTCCTTATTCATCCAATTCCAGATCGTCCAAGGCATCCAGTTCCTTCGCGGATTCGGCGTTTCCGGCAGCGCCCTGACCCATCTTGGTCTTGACGGTTGCCAAAGTAAAGCCGGCGTCTTCGAGGATGCGCTTACGGTTGGATTCGAAGCGGTCGCTCTGGATGGCTCTCTGGGTGAATGCTGCGTAATCTTCAATTGCCTGGTTTGCCTTGTTGAAGGTCGGCTGCAATGCTTCGCGCTTGCTCTGCACACGAGGAGTCGGGAGCTGACGAGCAAGATCGAGGGCCTTCACCTGGACGGAGTCGAATTCGTCCTGCATGGCGTCGTAGGCCTGGCGGGCGCTATCGCGAGCGGCGACAGACACAGCCGGCTGTTCGGTCTTCTTTTCAGCCTGTTCCAGAGAAGCAGCGGCGTTCTTGTAATCCTTCTTCATGAAGTAGCAGTAACCCTGAACGAGGTAAGCTTCTGCAACGAGGAAGGATTCCGGAAGGTTGGAAATGATCCACTTTGCAGGCTTCATGGCTTCGTCCGGCTTGTTAACCTTGAGGAAGGACCATGCAATACCGAGCATAGCTTCGTCGTACACCGGAGAACCGGGCTTGACCTGGCCGTACATCTGAGCGGCCTGGGCAATGTCGGCCTTCTCGCCAGAGAAGTAGATATGGCCGAGCTTCACGCGGGCAGCATCCTGCAAATCCTGTTCGGACTGGTTGGAGTACTGCTGTTCGGTAATGTCGCGGAAGCAGTTTTCAGCTTCTTCGAACTTGCCGAGGTGGCTGTAGGCGATACCCATGGTGTAACGGGCGTAGAAGTAGTTCGCGTTACCCGGAAGGATGGCGGCGAGCAGGTCGACAGATTCCTGGTAGAGGCCCTGTTCGAACTTGATCTGACCGGCAACGTAGTCGGCGTCAGCCTTCACGTCGCTTTCACCGAACTTCTGGGCAATGTTCTGGTACTTGGCCATGGCTTCAGTGTACTTGCCTTCCTTATAGTCGATGTTCATCAACTGGAAGTGGTACTTGGCCTTCTGGTCACTCTGCGGGTAGCGCTTGATAGCGTCTTCGTACACGGACTTTGCAGCCTTGTGCATACGGAGGTTTTCGAAAGACTTTGCCTTATAGAAAGCGGCCTGGTCCACGAGGTGGAATGCGGGGTACTTGGTCTGAACCTTACCGAAGGCATAGGCTGCTTCGAGGAACTGACGGTTCAAGTACAGACGCATAGCGGCGCGGTAGTCGTTTTCCGGTTCGATCTTCAAGCGGCGGTAGCGTTCTTCACCGATCTTCTCTTCACGGGTGTCACCGAAGCGAGAAGTAATCTTCACGGCCCAGATGAATCCGCGGTTCTTCTTGGCGTAGAGGTCGTCGTGCGACATTTCGAGGTCAAGAGAGAGGTAACGGAAGATGCTCACGTCCTTCACGTTCACCGTAGCGCCAGCCACAAGGTAGCCTTCCTTGGTGAAACGAGCACGCACGCCCAAGTGCGGGGAGAGGTAGTAAGTCAAGGTGAAGCTCGTCTCGATGTTGAAGCCTTCGCCACCTTCTGCGTCATCGTGCAGGAGGTCGATGATGGAGGCTTCAATCTTCGCTTCGAGGCTCCTGTTCAGACCACGGTAGAACAAAGAGAAGTTCAGGTTGGTCGGAATCTTGTAAGCTTCATCTTCAGTGAAGAGAACGAACATCGGGGCATCGTCGCTGGTGGCGACAGCCGGCGGGAGGATGTTCTGCAAGGCGACACCCACGAGGAGGTAGCCAAGCTTAGAAGAAGCGAGCGGGTTCCAGCTCAAGCCGATATCGGAACCGACAGTCAACTGCTTGACATCGTCAAACTGGTTGATGTAGAGCACCGAGATATCGATACCCAGAGAGAGGAACTGCATTAAGTTGTACGCATAGCCGAACATGAACGCATATTCGCCGTACGACTTGCCGCCGTCAATGGAGGCACCGTTCTCGAAGAACGAGAAGCCGAGCGTGTGCTTGTAATCCATCGGGAAGGTCAAGCTCAAGTATTCCTGGCTTGCTTCGCCGCTGATGGAACTGAAGAATGCTGCGCTGAACTCGAGCTGTTCCGTTTCGGAAATGCTCGCCGGGTTCACGTACATGGCGGTGTTGCCACCGAATTCGGCGAACCAGTCGTTCTGCTGATATTTATGCGGAGCGTAGGTAACTTCTGCAAAAAGAGAGCTCGCAGCCACAGTAAGTCCGAGGACTGACGTCTTGATGAAACTAGTATGCATCATCACCTACTCCTTTACTTGATATCCGTGCGGGTGAACTCGATACGACGGTTCTGCGCACGCCCTTCTGGGGTTTTGTTAGAGGCAACCGGCTTGGTATCACCCATACCGGAGGTCACCATACGGCTTTCGTCAATGCCATTTTCAACAAGGAAGTTCTTCACTGCAGCGGCGCGGTCGGCGGAGAGCTGCATGTTCTTATCCTTGGAACCAACGTTGTCGGTATGGCCGACAATTTCGAATGTGGCTTCCTTGAAGGTTTCCATGATGTCGACAACCTTCATGAGGGAGATGTAAGAATCCGGAGTAATCGTAGCCTTGCCAGATTCGAAGTTCACGCCTTCGAGCACGAACACCTTCTTAGGCGGCTGCGGAACTTCGTCCGGGCAGCCATCGTCGTCCTTGTACCCGTTCTGGCTTTCGGCCTGTTCGGGGCAGCGGTCGACACCCTGGCACACATGAGCAAAATTGGAGAGCATACCCTTAGCTTCGACCCACGGATCGCAGAGACCGTCACGGTCGTTGTCCGCATCCGGGCAGCCGTCGTCGTCCTGGTAGCCGTCGAAGTCTTCAGCTTCTTCGGGGCAGTTGTCGATACCCGTGCAGACGCTTGCGTACTTGTCGGAAACGCCTTCTTCGGAAACCCACGGATCGCAGAGGCCATCGGCATCGCTATCCGGATTGCGGGTTTCTTCAGCCTGTTCTTCTTCCTTCACGACCTCGACAGTCGTAAGACCGATATCCAACTTGCCCTTGCCACGCTTGAGCATCGGCGAGGTGGACTGGCAGTAGAAGTTCGGCTTCGAGAGCGAGTGGTTCATGAACTTCGGATCGAGGGAAACGTTGGTGCGGTTCACCTTGATGAAGTGGTTGAACGGGTAGTAGTTCTTGTAGATGTTGTTGTACTCCACCTTCGTCTGGCCGGCGGCCGGGTCGGCGAACACACCGTAGTAGTGGTTCTCCATGAAGATGTTGTTACGGGCGACCA
>NZ_JAFZKX010000114.1 GCF_017551775.1 Fibrobacter sp.
ATATCGTTTTCCTTGTTGCGTACAAGTTCGCCAATGGTATGGATGTTCGCCATACGGAGGCAGTTGCTGGAGCGAACGGAGAGTTCCAGGTCGTCCACGCGCATACGGAGGAGGTTAGCGATACGCTGACGTTCTTCATCCATTTCGAGTTCTTCGGGGCTTTCGAGATCGCCTTCGAAGTTGATGAAGATTTCCAAGTGATCCACGAGAAGCTTTGCAGCGTATGCAAGAGCGTCTTCCGGATCAATGGAACCGTCTGTCGTAATTTCAAGTTCCAGACGGTTGTAGTCCGTCTTCTGACCAACGCGGGTATCGCTGATGTGCATTGCGACTTTCTGAACCGGGTTGAAGTTCGCGTCCATGGCGATAACGCCAATCGGAGCGTCCTTGTCCTTGAGTTCGTCGGCAACAACATAACCACGACCGCAGGAGATCTTCACGTCCAGCGACAGAGAAGCGTTGCCGTTCAATGTCGCAATGTGAACATCCGGAGTCAGGATAGTGACATTGGGATTGTCCATAAAGTCCTTGGCCGTGACTTCGCCATCACCGGACATGTCCAGGTGAAGGGTTTCGTCGTGATCAGACAGGAGCTTTACACGGATGCTCTTGAGGTTCAGGATAATGTCGGTGACATCTTCCTTCACACCCGGAATCGTCGAAAATTCCTTGTCAACGCCTTCGATTTTCACGGAGACAATAGCCGCACCCTGCAGAGAGGAAAGGAGCACGCGACGGAGTGCGTTGCCGAGGGTGATACCCCAGCCACGTTCCAAGGCTTCTACGACAAACTTGGCGTAGCGACCATCTTCGCCGGTTTCCACTTTCTGGAAGCTGCGCGGCATCTGAAGTGATTTCCACATCATTGGCGATACCTCTTTGGATTAAATTCTTCTCTTCTTTTTAGGACGGCAACCATTGTGCGGAATGCCCGTCACGTCTCGAATAGAGAGAACTTCGAGGCCCGCATTCTTGAGAGCGCGGACGGCAGATTCACGGCCGCCACCAGCACCCTTAACGCGAACGTCCACCTTGCGCATGCCGAGGTCGAATGCCTTGTGGGCAGCGGTTTCAGCGGCAAGCTGGGCAGCAAACGGCGTGCTCTTGCGGGAGCCCTTGAAACCGGAGTTACCCGGGGAGCCCCAAGCGACGACGTTACCGCGAGCGTCGGTGATAGAAACGATTGTATTGTTGAAGGAAGCGAACACGCAGGCGATACCCTGGATGTCAATGCGCTTCTTGCCCTTCTTAACCTTGACTTCTTCAGTTGCAGCCGGAGCTTCAGCAGCGGCAGCAGTTTCCTTGATTTCTTCTTCAGCCACGATGAGTCTCCTTACTTCTTCTTGTTAGCCACAGTCTTCTTGGGGCCCTTACGAGTGCGGGCATTGGTACGGGAACGCTGACCGCGGACCGGGAGGCCCTTGCGGTGGCGGATGCCGCGATAGCAGCCAATATCCTGCAAACGCTTGATGTTCAAGGTGATTTCTGCGCGGAGCTGACCTTCCACAGAGTATTCGTCTTCGAGGAGATGACGAATCTTACCTTGTTCTTCTTCAGTCAGGTCGTCACACTTCTTGTTCTTGTCGATGCCCAGCTGAGCACAGACCTTGTTAGCGGTGAACAGACCGACACCATAAATTGCCGTAAGACCGTATTCAACAGTCTTGTTTTTCGGTAAATCGACACCAGCGATACGTGCCATACGATCTCCTTATCCCTGTTTCTGCTTGTGACGGGGGTTCTTCGAACAGATGATGCGCAAAACACCCTTACGACGGATGATCTTGCAGTTTTCACATCTGGGTTTAATGGAGGCTTTGATTTTCATAGGTTTGACCTTCTTTTGTAATACCTATTACTTGTAACGGTAAGTAATTCGCCCGCGATTTAAATCGTACGGGGAAATCTCGACCAACACTTTGTCGTCCGGCAAGATTCTGATAAAATGCCGGCGCATCTTTCCTGATACGTGAGCAAGAATTTCGTGACCATTTCCGAGTTGAACACGGAAGAAAGCGTTGGGAAGTGCTTCCAGCACAACGCCTTCTACTTGTATACCTTCTTCTTTAGCCACTAGGATGCCATCCTGCCGCGAATGCGGCCACGTTTCAAGAAACCATCATAATTCTTGGTATGCAACTGGGCTTCGAGCTGACGAAGCGTATCCAGGGCAACACCCACCACGATTAGGACCGAGGTACCCCCAATATAGAAACTCATATTGAGAGCGTCTTTCAAATGCAGGGGAACGACGCTGATTAAAGCGAGGTAAAGAGACCCGGGCAATGAAATTCTGGTCAAGACATGGTCAATGTATTCTGCCGTCTGCTTCCCCGGACGCACTCCCGGAATAAACCCACCAGACCTCTTCAGGTTTTCGGCAATGTCGTTAGGGTTGTACTGGATTGCCGTGTAGAAGTAGGTGAAGAATATGATGAGGAGGGCATCTACTATGCTATAGGAGATATGACCCGGAATGAATGCAGTAGCAAAAGCCTGCATGGCAGACACG